>NZ_CP043430.1:3300000-3400248 GCF_008271365.1 Microbacterium sp. 1S1 | reverse complement strand
TTTAGACAAGAAGGCCACCCAATGCTGGGTGGCCTTCTTGCGTTAACGCCCGCGTCGCGCGGGGCCTCATCGCTGCACCCGAGACCCGAGCTCACCGCAGAAGGCGGGCCTCGAGCGTGGCGGCCGCATCGAGGACGACGGGCGCAAGCTCCGACTCGCGGCCCCCGCCGCCGGCCCAGGTGACCGCGACCGCGGCCACCGGCCAGCCCGCTGCGTCCTTCACGACGGCGCCGACCGACCGGAGACCTTCCGCGACCTCACTGTCCTCCGTCGCGTAGCCGCGGATCCGGACCTCGCGCAACAGGTCCCGCAGCTCGCTCGGACGGCGTGGCCCCCGCCCCGTGCGGTCCGGGAACATCGAGGCGTCGGGATACAGCGCCCTGATCTGCGTGCGGGGGAGCGCCGCCAGCATCGCGCGCCCCGTTGCGGTGAGGTGTGCGGGCAGTCGCACGCCCACGTCTGTCACGAGAGCCGGACGACGCGGGGCCCGCTCCTCGACGATGTACAGCACATCCCGGCCGCTCATAACCGCGAGGTGGGCGCTCTCCCCGAGCCGGTCCGAGACACCCGCCACCAGCGGGCGCCCCAGCCGGGCGAGGGGCTGCTGGCGCGCGTAACCCCCGGCGAGTTCGAACGCCGAGGTCCCGAGCCCCCATCGTTGCTCTTCGCGGAGATGCAGCACGAAACCGTGCGCCGCCAGCGTGCGCAGCAGGTGGTACACGGTCGATCGCGGCAACGACAGTTCGCGCGCGATGGCCGAGGCGGCCACCGGCGCGGGGCGGCCCGCCAGGTAGCTGAGGATGCGCAGGGTCTGCGCTGCTGCGGGCACGACGGTCCCCTCGTCGCTGCCCGAACTGTCTGGGATCACAGACACAGGTTGTCACGAAGGGAGTGCTGCGTCGAGTCGGCGGGTGTGGAATCGAGACATGAATGACCTTCCCCCTGTGATCGTCGGTGCGGCGCCCTTGTCTCCGCTCGAGGTGGTCCGCGTCGTCCGGCATGATGCGCCCGTCCGGGTCGACGAAGCAGCTCTGACGCGCGTGGCGGAGACACGACAGGTGATCGACGGCCTCGCCGCCGACCCGCACCCGCACTACGGGGTCTCCACCGGCTTCGGCGCGCTCGCGACCACGTTCATCGCGCCCGAACGACGGCTGCAGCTCCAGGCGAGCCTGATCCGCTCTCACGCCGCCGGTACCGGTCCCGAGGTGGAGCGCGAGGTGGTGCGCGGTCTCCAGCTGCTGCGGTTGCAGACTCTCGCCTCGGGACGCACGGGCGTGCGTCCGGTCGTCGTGGAGACCTTTGCGGCGATGCTCAACGCGGGCATCGTCCCGGTGGTCCGCGAGTACGGGTCGCTGGGCTGCTCCGGAGACCTCGCCCCGCTCGCCCATATCGCCCTCGCAGCCATGGGGGAGGGGGAAGTGCGTGACGCGGAGGGACGTCTCGTCGACGCGGCCGACGCTCTCACCCAGGCTGGCATCACCCCGCTCACCCTCGTCGAGAAAGAGGGCCTCGCCCTCATCAACGGAACGGACGGGATGCTCGGCACGCTGGTGCTCGCGCTCCACGACCTCGAGATGCTGCTCCTCACGGCGGACGTGGCCGCGGCGATGTCGGTCGAGTCGCAGCTCGGCACCGACGCGGTGTTCGCCGCCGATCTGATGGCGCTGCGGCCCCAGGCGGGGCAGGCGGTCTCCGCGAACAATCTCCGGGGGCTGCTCGCCGGGTCGCCGATGGTCGCCAGCCACAAGGGCCCGGAGGACGGCCGAGTCCAGGACGCCTACTCTCTCCGGTGTTCGCCCCAGGTGCATGGGGCCGCCCGCGACACCCTCGGCCACGCCGCGATGATCGCGGAGCGCGAGCTCGCCAGCGTCATCGACAACCCGATCATCACCCTCGACGGGCGCATCGAATCGAACGGCAACTTCCACGGCGCTCCGGTCGCCGCCGTCCTCGACTTCCTCGCGATCTCCGTCGCCGACGTCGCCTCCGTCTCGGAACGTCGCACGGACCGGGCGCTCGACCCCGCCCGCAACCATGGACTCCCGCCGTTTCTGGCGGCTGAGGTCGGCGTGGACTCCGGCCTGATGATCGCGCAGTACGCGGCGGCGGGGATCGTGTCCGAGCTCAAACGCCTCGCCGTCCCGGCTTCCGTGGACTCGATCCCGTCCTCGGCGATGCAGGAGGATCACGTCTCGATGGGATGGGCCGCAGCCCGCAAGCTGTGTCGCGCGATCGACGGCCTCTCGCGTGTCCTGGCGATCGAGATCCTCACGTCCGCGCGAGCTCTCGACCTTCGCGCGCCGCTGCAAGCGGGCCCCGCGACGGGAGCCGTGCGCGACCTCGTCCGCACGGTCGCCGGAGGCCCCGGCCCGGACCGCCACCTCTCGCCCGAGATGGAGGCCGTGACCGCCCTCGTCCAATCGGGCGCCATCGCCCGTGTCGCAAAGGAGCACATGCATGACTGAGGAAACCGCACCGCGCACGGTCCGCGCGGCCCGAGGCGCCGAGCGCACCGCCAAGAGCTGGGGCGCGGAGGCGGCCAAGCGCATGCTGATGAACAACCTCGACCCCGAGGTCGCCGAGCACCCCGACGACCTCGTCGTCTACGGCGGCACGGGCAAGGCGGCACGGAGCTGGGCGGCGTACGACGCCATCGTGCGCACACTCGACGAGCTGGAGCCGGACGAGACGCTGCTCGTCCAGTCCGGCAAACCGGTCGGAGTCTTCCGCACCCACGAGTGGGCGCCGCGCGTGCTCATCGCCAACTCTCACCTCGTCGGCGACTGGGCCACCTGGCCGGAGTTCCGCCGGCTCGAGGAACTCGGGCTGACGATGTACGGGCAGATGACGGCCGGCTCCTGGATCTACATCGGCACACAGGGCATCCTCCAGGGAACGTACGAGACGTTCGCCGCCGTGGCCCGCTCGCTGGGCCGGGATTCGCTGCGCGGCACGCTGACCCTCACCGCGGGGGCCGGGGGCATGGGCGGCGCACAGCCTCTCGCCGTGACGATGAACGACGGCGCGGTCCTCATCGCGGACGTCGACGAGACGCGGCTCGCCCGCCGCGTGGAGCACGGCTACCTCGACGAATACACGACCGACCTCGACGCCGCCGTGGCGCGGGTCGTCGCCGCGAAGGAGGCCGGTGCGGCGCTGTCCGTCGGTGTGGTCGGCAACGCGGCCGAGGTCTTCCCGGAACTGCACCGTCGCGGGGTGCCCGTCGACATCGTGACCGACCAGACCAGCGCCCACGACCCGCTCGCCTACCTCCCGGTCGGCGTCGACGTCGCCCGCTGGAAGGAGGAGGCGGCGCGCGACCCCGAGGCGTTCACCCGCCGGTCGCGCGAGTCCATGGCCGCGCACGTCGCGGCGATGGTCGCGTTCCAGGATGCCGGGGCCGCGGTCTTCGACTACGGCAACTCGATCCGCGCGGAGGCGCAGCTCGGAGGATTCGACCGTGCCTTCGCATTCCCCGGGTTCGTCCCCGCTTACATCCGTCCGCAGTTCGAGGAGGGACGCGGGCCGTTCCGCTGGGTGGCGCTGTCCGGCGACCCGGAGGACATCGCCAAGACGGACCGCGCGATCGCGGAACTCTTCCCCGACGACACCGCGCTGCACCGGTGGCTCGACAAGGCGGGCGAGAAGGTGCACTTCGAAGGGCTGCCGGCGCGCATCTGCTGGCTCGGCTACCAGGAGCGGCACCTCGCCGGGCTGAAGTTCAACGAGATGGTCGCCTCGGGAGAGCTCTCTGCGCCGATCGTGATCGGCCGCGACCACCTGGACTCCGGTTCCGTCGCGTCGCCGTACCGGGAGACCGAGGCCATGAAGGACGGCTCCGACGCGATCGCCGACTGGCCGCTCCTCAACGCCCTCCTCAACACGGCGTCCGGGGCCTCGTGGGTCTCGCTGCACCACGGCGGCGGGGTGGGGATCGGCCGTTCGATCCACGCCGGGCAGGTGACGGTGGCGGACGGTTCGGCTCTCGCCGCGGAGAAGCTCGCTCGGGTCCTGACCAATGACCCGGGAACCGGAGTCATGCGCCATGTGGACGCCGGGTACGAGCACGCGAGGGAGGTCGCGCGCGACCGCGGACTGAAGGCGCCGCTGCTGTGACGACCACGCTGATCACCGGCATAGGCGAGCTGACGACCAACGACCCGACTCCCACGGATCCGTGCGGCACACTGCTCGATGCGGCCGTCCTGATCGACGACGGACGGATCGCCTGGGTCGGGCCGTCGGGCCACGCCCCCGCCGCCGACGAGACCGTCGACGCGCGCGGGCGAGCGGTGATCCCAGGGTTCGTCGACAGTCACAGCCATCTCGTCTTCGCCGGCGATCGCGCGGCGGAGTTCGAGGCGCGCATGGCGGGCCAGCCGTATGCCGCGGGCGGCATCCGCTCGACGGTCAGGGCGACGCGGGCGGCGAGCGACGAGGAGCTACGGGCCCGACTGCGTGGGTTCATGGACGAACTGCAGCGACAGGGCACCACGACGGTCGAGATCAAGAGCGGGTACGGCCTCAGCGTCGCGGACGAGGAGCGTCTCGTCCGGCTCGCCGCCGAGGTGACGCCCGAGGTCACCTTCCTCGGCGCCCACGTGGTGCCGGCCGAGTACGCCGAGGATCCGGACGCCTACGTCGACCTCGTCGTCGGGCCGATGCTCGACGCCTGCGCGCCGCACGCCCGATGGATCGACGTCTTCTGTGAGACCGGTGCGTTCACGGTGGCGCAGTCGCGGCGGATCCTCGAGGCGGGCATCGCCCGTGGCCTGGCCCCTCGGGTGCACGCGAGCCAGCTCGGTCCCGGCGACGGGGTGCGGATGGCCGTGGACCTGGGAGCGGCATCCGTCGATCACGGCACCTACCTCACGGACGCGGACATCGCCGCGCTCGCGGCATCGGACACCGTGCTCACCCTCCTGCCGGGCGTGGAGTTCTCCACGCGCCAGCCCTATCCCGACGCGCGCCGGCTGCTCGACGCGGGTGTGACCATCGCGCTGTCCTGCGACACGAACCCGGGATCCAGCTTCACCTCCTCCCTGCCGTTCTGCATGGCGATCGCTGTCCGCGACATGGGCATGACCCCGGCGGAAGCGGTGTGGGCCGCCACCGCGGGCGGAGCGCAGGCGCTCCGCCGCGACGACATCGGCCGGCTCGTCCCCGGCGCACGCGCTGACCTCGTGCTGCTGGACGCGCCCACGCGGGTGCACCTCGCGTATCGCCCGGGGGTCCCCCTGGTTGAGCGCGTCTGGAAGGACGGGGCGACCGTGCGCTGACCGCCGCGAGCGGTCAGCGCAGAACGTCGGCGCAGATCACCGCGGCGGCGGCGGACCACGCCTGCGGGCGACAGGCGGCGGGGTAGGGCACCGGACGGCCTCCGGGGACGCGGGGCTCACCCGAATGCAGCTCGGGTACCCGGTAGTCGAAGCCCTCGGCCAGATCGAGCAGTTCCGCGGCGAGCCGACGGGCGTGCGCGGTCAGTCCGGCGCGCCGCATCCCGTGCACGGCGATCGCGGTGTCGTGGGTCCAGACGCTGCCGCCGTGATAGCTGAGCGGCCAATAGCCCGCAGCCCCCGTGGACATGGTGCGGACACCGTATCCGCTCGCCATGCTCTCGCCCACGAGCAGGTCCGCGCACGCCCGCTCCTCCTCCGCATCGAGGAGGCCGGTGCCGATGAGGTGACCGATGTTGCTGGTGAGGGAATCGACCGGGGCTCCGTGCGCGTCGAGCGCGATGGCGGGATACCGCCCCTCCGGAGTGGTCACCCAGTAGGCGTCCCGGAACCGTCGACGGAGGTCCGTCGCCCAGTCGCGCAGCTCATCACCGCCGGGCTCGCCGAGATGGTCGAGCAGGGCGGCGCCGCGCACCGCGGCCTCGTAGGCGTAGCCCTGCACCTCGCTGAGGGCGATCGGCCCTTCCGCCAGACGTCCGTCGCGCCACTGGATCGAGTCGCCCGAGTCCTTCCAGCCCTGATTCGCCAGGCCGTGGCCGGTCTCGTCGGCGTAGTCGATGAAGCCGCTTCCGGAGGCGTCGCCGTGCTCGATCATCCATCTGAGGGCGGCGCGCAGCGCGGGCAGCAGCTCGCGGAGCGCCGCCACCGGCAGCCCGGCCTCGTGCGCGTCGGCGAGGAGGCACACCCACAACGGCGTCGCGTCGACCGTGCCGTAGTACAGCGGCGGGAGGAGCACGCCCTCGCCCGGCAGAGCGATCTCGGCGCTGCGCAGCTCATGCGCGATCTTTCCCGGGGCCTCGGCGGTCTCCGGGTTCACGGTCGTGCCCTGGAGGCGGGCGAGCACCCGCAGCGTGGAGGCGGCGATGTCGGTGTCGGCGCCCAGAGCCAGCCGCGCCGCCCAGATCGAGTCGCGGCCGAACAGCGTGAAGAACCATGGTGCGCCCGCCGCGTAGAACGCATCGTCCGGGTGATCGGGCAGTGCCAGCCGAAGAGCCGTGAGGTCGGCGGCCGCGCGTTCCAACCAACGCGCACTGCGCGGATCGTTCCCGGTCTCGGGGGAGTGAGCGGCAGACGGCCGGGGCGGAGAGGTCACGACGAGGCTCGGGTCGTCGAGGTCGAGTGCCCACGACAGCTCCACGCTGCCGCGCGGCGGCACGTCCACCCGCCAGGCGAGCAGGATGTCCCGTCCTTCGACCGAGACGTCGGCGTGCGGTGCCGCGAGCGCGAACGACGCCTGGCCGGCGCGGCAGCGCTCGCCGTCCCAGCTCCACTCCTCCTCGCCGTCCCTGCCGGCCTTGACCTGCTGCATCGGCGTGAAGTCCGGACGGAGGCGCACCGTCACGTCGGCGGTGAGGGCAGCATCGAGGTGGGAGGAGAAGCGCAGGGACTCGGTGAAGGAGCCCGCACGCACCGTGCGATCCCGGTCGAGGCGCACCTTCGGATCGGCGCCGGCATCGTCGAGACCGCGGAGCAGATCCGTGAACCGCACGTGCTGCGGCGTCGGCGAGGCGTGACCGATCGACTCCAGAGCGGTGCCCTGGACCCCGAGGTCGATCGCGGCGATGTGACGGACGTCGCCGTGATAGATGCCGTGGATCGCGGCGGACCCCACGCTGCCGTCTCGGCCGGACCACGCCTGGGTGGGGGCCTCGAGCGCGATCACGGCATCGTCGAGCAGGGGCTGGAGAGGGGGGCGGTCGGTCATTCCTTGACGGCTCCTTCGGTGGAATTCATGATGCGGCGCTGGAAGACGAAGAACATCACGGCGACGGGAATCGTCATGATGAGCGCGGCGGCGAGCTTCAGCGGGTACTGCGTCCCCTGGCTGAGCTGCCCGCTGGACAGGGAGGCGACGCCCTTCGTGAGGGTCGTCAGAGCAGGATCGTTCGTTGACACGATGAAGTGGCTCAGCTCGTTCCACGACCCCTGGAAGGACAGGATCACGATCGTGACGAGTGCCGGCGTCGCCATCGGCAGCACGACAGACCAGAACGTGCGGAACGCGCCAGCGCCGTCGATGCGCGCCTGCTCCTCGACCGAGACCGGGATCGACTCGAAGAAGTTCTTCATGATGAAGACCCCGGCGGCGTCGACCAGCAGCGGCAGGATCATCCCGGCGTAGGAGTTGAAGATGCCGAGCTGGTTGATCACCAGGAACTTCGGGATCAGCAGAACGACGGTGGGCACCGACATCACGGCGACGAGCGCCGCGAACACGACGCCGCGTCCGCGGAACCGCAGCCGGGCAAGCGCGTAGCCGGCGAGCGAGTTGAAGAACACCCGACCGGCCGTGACGAAGATCGTGACGATCGCGCTGTTGACGAACCAGGAGGGGAAGTCGGAGTTGGCGAACAGCCGCTCGTAGGCGGCGAAGGTCCACGACTCCGGCAGGAGGTTCACGCCGGAGGACGCGGCGTCCTCGTCGGTCTTGAAGCTCGTGAAGACCTGGATCAGGAACGGGTAGATGTAGATGAGGGCGAGCACGATCAGCAGCGCATACAGGGCGATCTGCCAGGCGAGCTGCTTGGACGACAGCTTCACGACGCACCTCCCGGGCCCGTGACCTCGTAGGCGCGGATCCGTCGCCGGGACACCGGCCGATCGCGGAGCACCCACCGCTGCAGCAGGGTGAAGAGCACGATGATGACGAACAGGAGGAAGGCGATCGCCGCGCCCTGGCCCCACTCCTGATCGGTGAAGGCCGTCTTGTAGGACAGATAGGCGGGGGTGAGCGTCGTCTTGCTCGGTGCGCCGCGTGTGCCGGTGTAGATCTGGTCGAACACCTGCCAGCATCCGATGAGCCCGAGGGTGAGGACCGTGAACAGCGTCGGCCGCAGCTGCGGAAGAGTGACCCTCCAGAACCGCTGCCAGCCGTTGGCCCCGTCCATCATGGCCGCCTCGTCGACGTCGGGGCCGAGGTTCTGCAGTCCGGCGAGGAAGAGCAGCATGAAGGTGCCGGAGGTCGTGAAGATCGCCATGAGGATGTAGGCGCTCATCGCGATCGACGGTCCGGCGAGCCAGTCCCACCAGGAGATGCCGAGCATGCCGCTCTGGGTGAGGGCGGCGGGGCCCGAGTCGATGCCCACCCCGCTCAGCACGAGGTGCAGGACCCCGCGGGGATCGTTGAACCAGTTCGGACCGTGGATGCCGAACCACGCCAGCACGCTGTTCACGGCGCCACTCGCCGAGAACAGGAAGAGCCAGAGCACGGTGATCGCCACCGAGCTCGTGACGGACGGGAAGTAGTACGCAGTGCGGAAGAACCCGCGCCCCCGAAGCACGGCTCTGTTCACCAGGACCGCGAGGAGGAGCGCGATGGCGGTCTGCAGAGGGACGACCAGCAGCACGTACCAGGCGTTGTTGCGCAGGGCGGTGCCGAAGTCCTTCGTCGCCAGGCCGCCGTCGGTCAGCACGGCGGAGTAGTTCTCGGCCCCCACGAACGAGACGGAGGGGGAGAGCGGACTACCGCGTCCCGCCCAGTCCGACATGCTCACCCACAGCGCCATGAGCACGGGCACGAGGAGGAAGACGCCGAGGATCACGATGACCGGGGCCGTGAAGAGCCACCCGGCGGCGGCCTCGCCGCGGCGGAGCCCGGAGGCTCCTCCGCGGCGAGGCAGGGCCTTTCCCGCCATGATTACTCGACGATCGCTTCGAGGTT
Organism: Microbacterium sp. 1S1; assembly: GCF_008271365.1. NCBI lineage: Bacteria > Bacillati > Actinomycetota > Actinomycetes > Micrococcales > Microbacteriaceae > Microbacterium > Microbacterium sp. 1S1. The sequence continues at coordinate 3,391,128 of NZ_CP043430.1, read as the reverse complement.
CGCCTGCACACCGCTGAGGATCTGCGCGGGGTCACCCGTCTTCAGGGACTCGAGCTGCGCGTTGAAGTCGGCGATCACGTCGGCGGCACCGTCCAGGTTCGGCGGGAACTGCGCATTGTCCGCCCCGGCAAGGAACGGCGCGAGGGCGGGGTTGTCCGCCGTCCACTGGTCGGCCGCCGACGTGATCGACGGCATCGGGCCGAACGCCTTCGAGAACGCGAGCTGGCTGTCGGCGCTGGTGAGGTACTCGACGAGATCGAGCGCCGCCTGCTGGTTGGGGCTGTCCGCCGCCATGCCCCAGCAGTTCGTGAACTGCAGGGTGCCCTTGCCGCCGGGACCCTCCGGGAGCTCCGCCACGGTGTAGTCGACCGAGCTGAAGTCGTTGGCCATCGCACCCGTGATCCAATTGCCCTCGATCACCATGGCCGCCAGACCCTTGCCCAGCGCCTCGCCGCCCCATCCGGCGCCGACGTCCTTCGCGTACGCGAACGTGCCGTCGGACAGGTGCGTCTGGACGTACTCGAGGGCCTCGACGTTGGCGGGATCGTCGGCGATCGCGACGCCGTCTTCGACCAGGCCGCCGCCGGCCTGAGCCATGAACGCTCCGACGCGCTGGTACTCGGCGCCGAAGGCCAGGCCCACGTGCTCGGGGGTGGTGAGCTTCTGCGCGACGGCCGCGAGGTCGTCCCAGGTGGTCGGGAGGTCGGCGTCCGTGAGCCCCGCGTCCGCCCACATCTGCGTGTTGATCACGAGGGCGAGCGTCGAGAAGTCCTTCGGTGCGCAGTAGAAGGCGCCGTCGAGGGTGAAGTTCTCGACGAGGGACGGGTAGAAGTCGTCCTTATTGGAGAGCTCGTCCCCGTAGGGCTGGAGGGAGCCGTTCGCGGCGTACCCCGCCATCTGCTCCGGTGCGAGGTAGAAGAGGTCTGCGGGCTTTCCCGCGGCGAAGCCCTGGGAGAGCTCCTGTGCCAGGTCGCTCGCGACCTGGAGGTCGACCGCGGTTCCCGACTCCGCGGACCAGTCGTCGAGGGCCGACTGGACGGCTGCGGTCTCGGCGTCGCCCGACGAGCCGATGAGAACCGTGAGCCCGTCGTCGGAGGAGGAGAGCTCCGCGTCGTCGCCGCCGCTCGGCTCGCCGCCCGAGAAGCCGGAGCCGCAGCCGGTGAGCACGAGGGTGGTGGTGATCAGGACCGCTCCGGCGCCGAGCAAGGCGCGTGTGGTCTGCCGTGTCATGTCTCTCTCTCCTTTGATGAGGGCTGTCGGGCTGGAATTTGAACGATCAAACTCTGCATGGAATACGCTAGGTGCGGCAGTGCGGACGTGTCAAGCCGCCGGGATCGAGGAGAGTGATGGCCAAGGCGCCGACGGTGGAGGACGTGGCGGCCCACGCCGGTGTGTCCCGCCAGACGGTGTCGAACGTCCTCAACACCCCGGACATCGTGCGGCCGGCGACGCGGGAGCGCGTGCTGCACGCCATCGACGAGCTCGGCTACCGGCGGCACGCGGCCGCGCGGCGGCTGCGGCTGCGGCGCAGCTCGACGATCGGCATCCGGCTGGATCCGTACCTGGGCGGCATCTCGGGAGTGGTGCTCGACCGGTTCGTGCACGCGATCACCGAACGGGCGAGCGCGCGCGGGATGCGCATGCTCGTGTACGCGGCGCGGACGCCGGAGGAGGAGCTCGGGCGGCTCGCCGAGCTGTGGGAGGGATCGGAGATCGATGCGGCAATCCTCACCGGCACCGTCCGCGACGACCCCCGGGTGACCCGGTTGGATGCGCTCGGACTGCCGTTCATCTCGTTCGGGAGGCCGTGGGGCGACGACGACATCGCCGACCCCACGCACCTCTGGGTCGACGTGGACGGTGCGGCGGGCACGCGGGCGGCGACACGACACGCGCTCGAGAGGGGCGCCGAGGTGGCCTTCCTGGGGTGGCCGACGGGATCAGGCACGGGCGACGACCGTGAGCGCGGATGGCGGGAGGCGCTCGCCGAGGCGGGGGCGCGCGGTGCGCGGATCGTCGCCGAGGACGCGGTCCCTGACGCGCGACGCGCGGTCGCCCGGGCGTGGGAGGACGGCCGGGGGCCGACGCCGTCGTCTGCGCCAGCGACTCGCTCGCGGTCGGGGCGCTGCTCGGCCTCGCCGATGCGGGGGCGGCGGTCCCCGTCATCGGGTTCGACAACACCCCGACGGCCGAAGCGCTGGGCTTCTCGAGCGTGGAACAGCGGCCGGAGGACGTCGCGGAGGCGATCCTGCACCTGCTGATGGGGCCGACGGGGGACGTCGTGTCACCACGCCGGGTCGAGTCCGGTTCGGCGCACGCGCTCATCACCCCCGAACTCGTGGTGCGCTGAGCCGGCGCCGCGCGCCCGGGGTCAGCGGGCGGCGAGCCCGGCGAGCAGCTCGAGGACGCACAGCGCCGCGAGCCGCACGGTACGCGCGTCCTCCGTGTCCGCGGTGGCGTCGACCTCGGCGATGTCGGCGCTGACCACCCGCGGATCGGCGGCCACCGCGCGGGCGAGGGCGCGCAGCTCCCACGCCGCCAGGCCCCCGGGGACGCTGGCCGGGCACCCCGGAGCGACGGCGCGATCGCAGACGTCCACGTCGATGTCCAGGTGCACGCGGGGTCGGTCGCCGGTGCCCGCGACCTCGACCGCCTCGGCCACGACGTCGGCGACCCCGCGGCGGCGCACGTCATCGAGGGTGATGACGCGGATGCCCCAGTCGGCCGCGCGGCGGGCGTACGCGGCGGAGTTCGCGAAGTCCGCGAGGCCGATCTGCACGATGCGCGTGGGGTCGATGCGCGAGGTCGGGACGGTGGCCGCGGCCGGGTCGTCCTCCACCAGGCGTCGGACCGGCGTGCCGTTGGAGACTCCGTCGCGAAGGTCGAAGTGCGCGTCGAACGTGATCAGGCCCGTCGCCCGGGCGCCGAGCGCCACCGGGTACGTGAGCGCGTTGTCCCCGCCGAGCGCGATCACCAGGGCGGAGGCCTCCGCGAGCTCGCGCACCCGTGCGATCGCCCCTGCCTCTCCCGTGTCTCCGTCCGGCTCGGACACATCGCCGGCGTCGGCGACGCGGAGCACCTCGTTCAGATCGACCGGCGAGGGGTCCAGCACCGTCGTGCCGTAGCGGGGGAGCGCGGCGCGGATCGCCGCCGGGGTCGCATGCGCGCCGGTCGGCGAGAGCGAGGTGCGCCAGGTCGGTACGCCGAGGAGCACGGCGTCGGCGGCACCATCGAACGCGGGCCAGGCACCCGCGCGCGGCCAGAGCGGGTCATGGGACAGCGGCATCTCAGACTCCCGGGATGAGGGCGTGGGCGATGGTGAAGATCGCGAGTCCGGCGAGGGCACCGACGACGGTGCCGTTCAACCGGATGTACTGGAGGTCCCGGCCGACCATGAGCTCGATCTTCTCGGTGGTCTCGGCGGGATCCCAGCGTTCGACGGTGTCGGTGATGATCGACGCGATGTCGTGACGGTACCGGTCCACGAGGAAGACGGCGGCGTCGGACACCCAGGTGTCGACGCGGTGCTGGAGGGCAGCGTCGGTCGTGAGGCGCTCGCCGACCTCCTGCAGAGCCTGTACGGCGCGGCGCCGCAATCCGCTCTCCGGGTCCGCCAGCGAGGCGAGGAGTCCGTTCTTCGCGGTGTTCCACGCCTCCGCGGCGAGGGCGCCCACCCGCGGGCTGTCGAACAGCGCGGCCTTCGCGTTCTCCAGCTTCTCGCGCGTCGCCGGGTCGTTCTGCAGGGCGTCCGCGAGGCGGGACAGGTACCCGTCGATCGCGAGGCGGGCGGGGTGTCGGGGGTCGGCCTGCACGGCCCGCACGAACTTCACCGCCTCGTTGTAGACGGTGTCGTCGATGAGACGGTGCGCGATCTTGGGCATCCACCCGGGCAGCCGCCGGGAGACGAGTCCCGCGAACGAGGCGGCGTTCGCGTCGAGCCACCGCCCGATGCTGTCGACGGCGAGGTCGACCGCCCCGTGGTGCGCCTCGGCGTCCACGATCTTCTCCAGCCAGGCCCCCGCGGGCGGACCCCACTCCGGGGCGACGAGGTGCTCACGGGCGAGGTCGGCGATGAGGTCCCGCACGTCGTCGTCGCTCAGCGCGTCCAGCACCGCCGTCGCGATCGTGGCTCCCTCCGCGGCGACGCGTTCCGCGTGCGGGGTCTCCCGGAGCCATTCCCCGGCGCGGAGGGCGATCGCGGTGCTGGTGAGCTTGGTCCGCACGACATCGGCCGCGAGGAAGTTCGTCTCGACGAACTCGCCCAGTGTCCGGCCGATCTCGTCCTTCCGGTTCGGGATGATGGCCGTGTGCGGGATCGGCAGGCCGAGCGGACGGCGGAACAGGGCCGTCACGGCGAACCAGTCGGCCAGGGCGCCGACCATGCCGCCCTCCGCTGCGGCACGCACGTAGGCGAGCCAGCCGACCCGCTCTTGGAACGCGAAGGCGACGACGAATGCGAGGGCCATGAACAGCAGCGCGCCGAGCGCGACGGCCTTCATCCGCTGCAGTGCGCGCCGGCGTTCCTGATCGGCAGGGGAGAGCAGCGTCGTCGGTGTTCGCGGCATGACGCCATCCTTTCACGGGGCGAGTAGCCTCGATACGTGATCGAAGACATCAAGAAGCGCGCCCTGCACCGCACCAGCATCCTCGAGGGTCAGATGCGCGGCGTCGCGCGGATGATCGAGAACGAGGAGTACTGCATGGACATCATCACGCAGTCCCGCGCGATCCAGCGCTCGCTCGAGTCGCTCAACCGTCTGCTGCTGGAGAACCACCTGCAGACGCACGTCACCCACATGTTCGAGGAGGGTGGCGAGGAGCGCGAGAAGGCCGTCGTCGAACTGCTCAAGGCCTTCGACTTCGACCGCAAGTAGGGGCGGAGCGCGGCTCAGCGCGCGGCGGTCTCGTCCGCCACGGTGAGGGCGCGGTCGATCGCGGCCAGCCCCCGCACCAGCTCCTCCTCCTCGATCACCAGCGGGGGAGCAACGTGCAGCCGATGGAAGTGCGTGAACGGCCACACCCCGGCACGCTTCACGGCGGCGGCGAACGCGGTCATCGGTGCCGCCTCGGCGCCGCTCGCGTTGAACGGGACGAGCGGCTCCTTCGTCTGCTGATCCCGGACGAGTTCGACCGCCCAGAACAACCCGCGGCCCCGGACCTCGCCGACGCTCGGGTGGGATTCCGCCCACGCGCGCAGGGTCGGTTCCACGATGCGCTCGCCGAGGTCGCGCACCCTCCCCAGGATGCCGTCGCGGCGGAAGACCTCGAAGGTGGCGACACCGGCGGCGCAGGCGAGCGGGTGCCCGGAGTAGGTGAGCCCGCCCGCGAACGGAGTGGTCTCGAACGCGCGGGCGATGCGGTCGGAGATGACGACACCGCCCAGCGGGACGTACCCGGAGTTCACCCCTTTCGCGAACGTGATCAGGTCCGGACGCGCATCGAACGCGTCGATGCCGAACCACTCGCCGAGCCGGCCGAAGCCCACCATGACCTCGTCGGCGATGTACACGATGCCGTAGCGGTCGCATAGTTCGCGCACGCCCTGCAGGTAGCCGGGCGGCGGGACGAGCACGCCGTTCGTCCCGACGACGGTCTCGATGATGATCGCCGCGATCGTCTGCGGACCCTCGAGCTCGATGGTCTGCTGGAGATGCGCGAGCGCGCGCTCGGCCTCCTGCTCCGGCGTCTCGCTGTGGAACGGCGAGCGGTAGAGGTACGGCCCGAAGAAGCGCACGGCGCCGGTGTCGGTGACGTCGTTCGCCCACCGGCGCGGGTCCCCGGTCAGTGAGATCGCCGTCGCCGTGGAGCCGTGGTAGCTCCGGTACATCGACAGCACCTTCCGGCGGCCGGTGGACTGGCGGGCCATGCGCACCGCGTACTCGTTGGCCTCGGCGCCGCCGTTGGTGAAGAACACCTTCTCGAAGCCCTCGGGAGCGACCTCGGCGATCAGGCGGGCGAGCTCGCCGCGCACGTCATTCGCCATGGAGGGCTGGATGGTCGCCAGCCGTCCGGCCTGCCGTTGGATCGCGGCGATGAGGTCCGGGTGCTGGTGGCCCAGGTTGAGGTTCACGAGCTGGCTGGAGAAGTCGAGGTAGGCGTTGCCCTCGTAGTCCCAGAAGGTCGAGCCCTGCCCTGCGGCGATGGGCAGCGGGTCGATCAGGGCTTGGGCGCTCCAGGAGTGGAACACGTGGGCGCGATCGTCTGCGCGCACCTGCGCCCCCGTGCCACGGGAGGGCAACGGGTGAACCTGGCCGTGCCGGTCGGTGAAGGAGGTCATCGGGTCTCCGCTCAGTCGGTGGTGAGGGTCAGTGGTTGCTCGGGAAGCCGAGGTCGAGCTGTGACGGGGTGTGGTCGGGCCACCGCGTCGTGACCACCTTCGACCGCGTGTAGAAGTGCACCGACTCCGGGCCGTAGATGTGCGCGTCGCCGAAGAGGGAGTCCTTCCAGCCGCCGAAGGAGTACGCGCCGATCGGCACCGGGATCGGCACGTTGACGCCGACCATGCCGACCTCGACGTCGAATTCGTACTGGCGCGCAGTACCACCGTCGCGCGTGAAGATCGCCGTGCCGTTGCCGTAGGCGTTCGCGTTGACGAGCTCGACGGCCTCGGCGTACGTCGCGACGCGCACCACGGACAGGACAGGTCCGAAGATCTCGTCGTCGTAGACCCGCATGCCGGGGGCGACGTCGTCGACGAGGCTCACCCCGAGGAAGAACCCGTCGCCCTCGAAGGTCTTCGCCGTACCGTCGACGACCACTCTCGCTCCTTCCGCCGCGGCTCCCGAGACGTAGGAGGCGACGCGGTCGCGGTGCTCGGCCGTGATGAGCGGGCCCATTTCGCTCGCGGGATCCGTCCCCGGGCCGATGGAGAGACCGTCGATGCGGGTGGCGATCGCGGCGACGAGGTCGTCGGCGATGTCGCCCACGGCGACGAGAACCGACACCGCCATGCAGCGTTCGCCCGCGGAGCCGTACGCGGCGGAGACGGCGGCGTCCGCAGCCGCGTCGAGGTCGGCGTCGGGCATCACGACCATGTGGTTCTTCGCGCCGCCGAGGGCCTGGACGCGCTTGCCCGCGGCCGACGCCCGCTGATAGATCGACCGGGCGATCGGCGTCGAGCCGACGAAGCTCACGGCCTGCACGCGCGGGGAGTCCAGGAGGGCGTCGACGGCCTCCTTGTCGCCGTGCACGACGTTCAGCACTCCGTCCGGGAGCCCGGCCTCGCGGAACAGCCGCGCCAGCTGGACGGCGGCCGACGGGTCCTTCTCGCTGGGCTTGAGGACGACGGTGTTGCCGCACGCGATGGCCGAGGTGACCATCCACAGCGGCACCATGATCGGGAAGTTGAACGGCGTGATCGCCGCGACCACCCCGACCGGCTGCTTGACGGAGTGCACGTCGACGCCGCGGGCCACCTGCTCGCTGCGTTCGCCCTTGAGGAGGTGGACGAGACCGGCGGCGAACTCGACGTTCTCGATGCCGCGAGACACTTCACCGGCCGCGTCGGCGAGGACCTTGCCGTGCTCCGAGGTCACGATGGCGGCGAGCTCGTCCGTGCGGTCCTTCACGAGCTGGCGGAGACGGAAGAACACGTCGGCGCGCTTGATGAGGCTCGTCTCCCGCCAGCCGGGAAGGGCGGCAGCGGCGGCCGCGACCGCAGCCTCGACCTCGGCCGCGGACGCGAAGGCCACTTCACGGGTGACGTGGCCGGTGGCGGGATCGAAGACGGGGCCCCGGCGGACCGCAGCGGCGGTCTCGGTGCCGTTGATGACGTGACGGACGATGTCCACGGGGCTCCTTCGCGAGTCGTCGCGCGTCGAACACTCTGACCGAGGTCGCTACGCTGGGGATACTGCCATAGTCACAGAGGACGGAAGGCGTGCAGAGTGTCAGATCGTCAGGACTCCGTCTTCGTCCGGACAGATCGTCCGGCGGCACCGCCCGCCGCGCTTCGAGTCGTGGACGTCCTTGCGCTCCCCGTCGTTCAGCGGGGAGCGCCGGCCGTGCTCGTCGGCGGCGCAGCCCTCGACGCGGGCGTCCGGTGGGTCCACGCCTCGGACAGCGCGGACGTCGCCCGTCTGCTCGACGGCGGGGAGCTGCTGCTCACGACGGGTGCGGCGTGGCCGACGGAAGCCGGGGCGCTGCGCCGTCTCGTCACGGAACTGACGCGAGCCGGGGTGTCCGGGGTCGTGATCGAGCTCGGCGCACGGATGTCGCGGGTCCCCGACGCGGTGGTCGAGGCGTGCGCGGGTTCGGGGCTCGCCCTCGTCGCCCTCGCCGTCGAGGTGAAGTTCGTCGCCGTCACGGAGGCCGTGCACCGCGCGCTGATCGACGCGCAGACCGCCGCGCTCCGGGAGCGACAGCGGCTGCATGACCTGTTCACCGAGCTCAGCCTCCGGGGCGCTCCCGCCGACGTGATCGTGTCGGAGGTCGCCCGCGCCCTGGACGCCCCGGTGGTCCTGGAGAATCCGTCCGGGGAGGTGATCGCCGCTGAGGCGCTCGGTCTGCCCCTCGCCACGGTCCTGCGACCGGGCGCTCCGGAGGGAGGCGACCGCGTCCCCGTCCAGGCGCGCGGTGTGCGCTGGGGCTGGCTCAGGGCGGACGACGGGCCCCCGCACCCCGCGGGACGCGCCACGGTGCTCGAGCTCGGGGCGACCGCCCTGGCGTTCGGTTGTCTCGCCGACGGCGACGATGCGTGGTCCCTGCTCGCCCATCGCGGGCTCATCGACGACCTCCTCGGCGCCCGCTTCGCGCGCGAGGAGGACATCGCGTCCCGCCTCCGCCGGCTCGGCCTCGATCCGGCGCCGACCGGGAGCCGAGGTCTGGTGATCCGGACAGACGAGCCCGCGGGGCCGCTCGTGGATCGTGCCCGCGCGGCCGGGTTCGCTGCGGTCGGAGCCCGGCGCGGTGCCGACGTCGTCCTGCTCGTCGGCCCCGGCTCCCTGTCGGACGCCGCAGTGCAGCGGGTGGCCGGCGGCGCCCCCGCGGTGGTCGGCCCCGAGAGCTCCGGGGTCCTCGGGCTCCTCGGTTCGACTCGTGCGGCCCTCGCGCTCGCCGCGCGAGCGGCCCGCGGCGAGGCGCCGGCCGTGCGCCGCGTCGACGACCGGCCCCTGGAGCGTTTCGTCTCAGCCCTGCACGATGATCGCCGCCTGCAGGCGCACAGCGAACAGATGCTGGCGCCGCTGCTCCGCCACGACCGTGATCGCCGGGGCGATCTGCTGGACGTCCTCACCGCGCTCGTCGCGCACCCGGGCAACCGTTCCGCCGCGGCGGCGGCGAGCCATCTCTCCCGCTCGGTGTTCTACCAGCGTCTCGCGCTCATCGGAGAGCTGCTCGGTGCAGATCTGGACGACGGCGAGACGCTCGCGGCGCTGCACCTCGCGCTCCTCGCGCGTCGCCACGACGCGCCGCGCACGAGCTGACGGTCGCTAACGGCCGCTGCCGAGCGCGTCCGCGCTGCGCCGATCAGGCCTCCACGGGGCCGAGCCAGGCGCTCGCCGCGGTCGCATGCGCCGATTCCGGGTCGGACGGGTGGAAGGCACCGGCGAGGACATCACGGTAGAGGCGGGAGAGCTCGTTGCGGGAGAAGTAGGAGCCGCCTCCCGCGACCAGCATGGCCTCGTCGACCACGTGCTTGGCCATCGTCACGGCGCGGTGCTTCACCCCCGAGAGGGCCGGGAACCAGCGAGCGCCATGGTCGGCGCGCGCGTCGACGTCGCGGGCGAGCGCGGCGATCTGCGGCGGCAGGGCGTCGTAGGCGAGGGCCATGTCGGCGATCCGCCAGCGGATGTCCGGATCCTGGCTGTAGGCGGCACCGCTCTTCTTGGACCGCCGGGAGTGCGCCGTCGCCACGGCCAGCTCCAGAGCCCGCCGGGCGATGCCGGTGTAGACCGAGGCGAGGAGGATCTCGAAGACGGAGAAGATCCCGAAGATGATCGGGTCGGGACTGGGGCCGGGGTCGAGGCGGCGGACCACATGGGCCGCATCCGCGACGGCGCCGTCGAGCCGCGTGGTCCTGCTCTGGGTTCCGCGCATGCCGAGCGTGTCCCAGTCGTCCGAGGTGGTGACCGCCGCCGTCCGGTCCACGAAGGCGAAGACGAGCTTCGGCGCATCGGGGCTGGTCGTGTCGAGTCCGTGCAGCCCGAGCTTCGTCCACACGGGCGCGAGCGACGTGAAGATCTTGGTGCCGGTGAAGGAGTACCCGCCGCCGCCGTCGGGGACGGCCGCGGTGTCGCTCCCGAACAGCACCAGGTCGTTGCCGCCTTCGCTGATGCCGAACGCGAAGACCTCGCCGGCCACCGCGCCGTCCTGCACGAACTCGAGACCGGGGACCCCGCGATCCGAGAAGACCTTGGCGACGCCGGTCCAGACGAGGTGCATGTTGATCGCGAGTGCCGTCGCGGGCGCGGCTCCCGCGAGTCGCTGCTGGAGGATCGCCACCTGCTCCAGGCCGAGTCCCGCACCGCCGCGCTCCCGGGGCACGAGGACCGACAGGTAGCCGGACGCGCGGAGCTCGTCGAGGTCGGCCTGCGGGAACGTGTTCTCCCTGTCGTGGATCGGCGCGCGTTCGCGGATGCGGTCCAGCAGGTCGTCGGGGAGATACGCCGACGGATCGAAGTCGTTCATGCCAGGGCCTCCAGCAGCTGTCGGATCGATTCCTCCGGGCGGTCGCGATGCACCGAGTGGCCGGCGCCGGCCACGACCGACAGGGAGATGCGGGGATTGCTCGCGAGCACCTCGTCGGCGAGGGCTCCGGTGAAGATGCTGAAGACGGCGGGGTCACCGGCGATCACATGCGTCGGCATCGTCAGGCGGGCCGCATCCGCGCGGACGTCCCACGGCTGGTTCTGCACGCTGGTCTGCTCGACCGCCCAGGCGCTCGCACGACGGACCGCGTCGACCTTCAGCTCGTGGTCCTGCGGGTGCCACTGCGGATGCTCCTGACGCACCGTGTCGAGGTGGTTGTCGGCGAACGCGCGTTCCTGGCTCCGGCGCACGATGCCCGCGTCCCGCTCGCCGACGTGGATCGCAGGGTCGATGAGTACGAGCCGTCGGGTCCAGGTCGCATCGGCCGCCGCCGCGACGGTGCCGGCGGCGCCGCCGAGCGAGTGGCCGACGACCGCGTCCCAGGTTCCCGCGCCGGGAGGGCGCGTCGCGACGAGATCGGCGGCATACCCCGCGAGGGAGTAGTCCAGCGCACGCGGGGCGTCGCCGTGCCCGCGCAGATCGACCGCGGTGGCGTGCCAACCCGCGGCAGCGAGGGCATCCCCGAACCGCCACATGAGCGCGCCGGAGGAGCCGAGGCCGTGGACGAGGAGCGCGTGTCCGGTCGCGGCCGGATCACCCCAGGTCAGGCGGGGGAGGGTGACGGCGGCGGGCATGGCACCCAGCCTACGACCGCGGGGGGACCGGGGACGCGGGGTCAGCGCACCGTTTCCAGTGGAGGCAGGTCCGCCGCGATGCGAAGCACCCGCGCGGCGGCCTCATGTCCCGCGGCCAGACGCGTCTCGAGGTCGGCGCCGTCGAGCGTCGCCGCGAGGAACCCCGAGGCGAAGGCGTCGCCCGCGCCGACCGGCTCCACGACGTCCACGGTCGGTGCTGCCACGAACACCGGGTCCGCGTCACCCGCGAAGGCCGTGGCGCCGACGTCGCCGTCTTTGACGACGAGGAGGCCGCAGCGCGGGAGGTGGGCGCGGATCTCGGCGGCCGTGGCGGTGCCCCAGATGCGCTCGGCCTCGTCACGTCCGACGAAGGCGATGTCCGCGGCGTCGGCCAGGCGCGCGAGCGTCGCGGCCGCGTCCTCGGGGCTCCAGAGGGCGCGGCGGTCGTTCACGTCGAACGAGACGACGGCTCCGGCGGCACGCGCGTCCGCGAACAGCCGATCGACCATGGACCGACACGTCGGGGAGAGCGCAGGGGTGATCCCGGTGGTGTGCACGATGCGGACGCCGGAGAGCCGCGCAGCGGAGAGGAAGCCGGGCGCCATGCGGGAGGCCGCGGAGCCGCGGCGGTAGTAGTAGACGGCTGAGGACTCGACGCCCGGGTCCTTGAACATCACGCCGGTGGGTGCGTCGGCGTCGACCTCGGTCCACAGCTCGACGCGGCGCCGCTTCAGCTCTGCGGTGAGGCGCCGACCGAGCGGGTCGTCGCCGAGGCGTGACGCCCAGGCGGCTCGATGACCGGCCGCCGCGACGCCGACGGCGACGTTGGCCTCGGCACCCGCGTGGGTGATCGATGCCGCGTCGGCGGACGCGAGGTCGGCGCCGGTGGGCGTGATCAGTGCCATCGACTCGCCGACGCACACGATCGCGGGGGAGGAGGACGCAAGGGAGGGGCTCATGAGGGGGTGACCGCCAGGGGCTCGGTGTCGGGATGGGGGCTGGCGTCGCGGTGACGGAGATCGGGGAAGGAACGGACGAACACGATCGAGACGAGCAGTCCGACGCCCGCGAAGATGGTGGCCGCCAGGTAGGCGCCGCGCCAGTCGCCGACGTCGACGAGGAAGCCGGCGACCGCGGATCCGGCTGCGGCACCGATGAGCTGTCCGGTGCCCGCCCAGCCGAAGGCCTCGGCCGTCTCACTAAACTTCACGCTGGCCGTCGTGATCGCGAACAGCACGGCGAGGGCGGGGGCGATGCCGATCCCGGCGAGGATGAGGGTGCCGCCCAGCCAGAAGACGTTGAGCATGACCATCGTGAGGGCGAGGCCCACGGTGACGATGAGCAGGCGGCGCGCCATCGCCCAGGGGCCGATCGGGATGTGGCCGAAGGCGAGGCCGCCCGCCAGGCTTCCGGCGGAGAACACCGCGAGGATGAGGCCGGCGGCGAGGCTGCCGTGCTCGAACGTGGCGACCACGCCGACCTCGACCGCCGAGCAGGCGCCGATGAGGAGGAAGCCGATGATGGTGGCCAGGAGGACGGGCGGCTTGAGGACGACCTTGCCCAGTGCGTTGCGGCTGCGGGGGATGCGCACGCGCCCGACCTCGGGGGAGAGGATGAACCAGGCGCCGCCGGCGACGAGGACGATCGCCACCAGCAGCAGGCCCTCCATGGTGCCGACCTGAGTGGAGACGAGGGTGATGACCACGGGGGCCAGCACCCAGATGATCTCCTGCAGCGAGGCGTCCAGCGAGAACAGGGGAGTGAGCTGGCCGGCGTTGACCAGCTTCGGATAGATCGTGCGGACGGCCGCCTGCACAGGCGGGGTCGAGAGGCCGGCGACCATGCCGAGGGCCATGTAGCCGGGGACCGAGAGCGGCAGCAACCCCAGGCCGAGCACCGCGATCACGCAGACGGTCAGGGTCAGGGTCAGCACGCGCCGCATCCCCCAGGCGCCCATCCATCTGCTGGTGATCGGCCCGGCGACCGCCTGGCCGACGCTGGTCGCCGCGAGGACGAGGCCTGCCGATCCGTACGACCCGGTCTGCTGCTCGACATGCAACAGGATCGCCAAGGACATCATCCCGTTGGGGAAACGCGCGGTGAGCTGGGCGGCGATCATGCGGCCCACTCCCGGCGTGCGAAGAAGATCCCGATAACCCGCCACCAGACAACGGTACCGGGCGGCGGGGAGGTCGGTGAGACGAGCCGGCGACGGACACGCCGCGACACGCCGGTGACACGCCGTGCGACGAATTCCACAGGCCGCGCGATGTCGGAGGCCCCTCGTAGGGTGCCGCCTGTGGATGGATCTCTCACAGGCTCCTCCCGGCCGCGATTTCTCGCGGGTCGACGACCCCGGGGGCAGGGGTCCGCCTGTGGAAGAAACAGTGGACAACCTGTGTTGTATCTGTAGAGAGCGGTGGAAAAACTACACGGATGTAACTACTACCCCTTGTGGTCGCACCGAATGTCCGTCCCTATATGTAGTATTGAGATCCCGGCGGAGGTCTGCCGGAGAAACCAGAGATTTGAGGGGTTCAGATGTCGATCACGGTGTACACCAAGCCTTCCTGCGTCCAGTGCAACGCGACCTACCGTGCCCTGGATGCCAAGGGCATCGAGTACGAGATCCACGACCTGTCGGAAGACCCGACGGCCCTGGAGCAGGTCAAGGCGCTCGGTTACATGCAGGCGCCCGTCGTCGTGACCGACGAGGACCACTGGTCGGGCTTCCGTCCCGACAAGATCGACGAGCTCGCGTCCCGCCTGGCGTGACCGACCATGAGCGCCGTCGCGACCGCAGCGCCGCTCCTGGTCTACTTCTCGAGCGTGTCGGGTAACACCGCGCGCTTCATCGAGAAGCTCGGGCTTCCCGCCCGACGCATCCCCCTCCACCGGACCGAAGAGGACCTCGTCGTCGACGAGCCCTTCGTGCTGGTCACCCCCACCTACGGCGGGGGCGTCGGGCGCGGGGTCGAGAAGGGGGCCGTGCCCAAGCAGGTGATCCGGTTCCTCAACGACGAGCGCAACCGGCGCCACATCCGCGGGGTCATCTCCGCGGGCAACACCAACTTCGGCGACGCGTTCTGCCTCGCCGGCGACATCATCAGCCGCAAGTGTCACGTGCCTCACTTGTATCGGCTCGAGATCTTCGGCACACAGGACGACGTGGATCGCGTGAGCGACGGATTGGAACGACGGTGGAATCTTCAGTGACCGAGACAGTGGCATTCAAGGTGAACCCCGCATACGAGGGCCTGGACTACCACGCCCTCAACGCGATGCTGAACCTGTACGACGCGAACGGGAAGATCCAGTTCGACGCCGACAAGCGCGCCGCCCGGGAGTACTTCCTGCAGCACGTGAACCAGAACACGGTGTTCTTCCACTCGCTCAAGGAGCGCCTGGACTACCTCGTGGAGAAGGAGTACTACGAGGGCGCCGTCATCGAGAAGTACTCGTTCGACTTCGTGCAGAAGCTCAACGACCTCGCCTACTCGAAGAAGTTCCGCTTCGAGACGTTCCTCGGCGCGTTCAAGTACTACACGAGCTACACGCTGAAGACGTTCGACGGCAAGCGCTACCTCGAGCGCTTCGAGGACCGCGTCGTGATGACCGCTCTCGCCCTCGCGGACGGCGACGAGAAGCTCGCCGTGAACCTCGTGGAGGAGATCATCTCCGGCCGCTTCCAGCCGGCCACCCCCACCTTCCTCAATGCGGGCAAGGCCCAGCGTGGCGAGCTCGTCAGCTGCTTCCTGCTGCGCATCGAGGACAACATGGAGTCGATCGCCCGCGGCATCAACTCCGCGCTGCAGCTCTCCAAGCGCGGCGGTGGCGTCGCCCTGCTGCTGTCGAACATCCGTGAGGCCGGCGCGCCGATCAAGCAGATCGAGAACCAGTCCTCTGGCATCATCCCCGTCATGAAGCTCCTCGAAGACAGCTTCAGCTACGCCAACCAGCTCGGTGCGCGTCAGGGCGCGGGTGCGGTCTACCTCAACGCCCACCACCCCGACATCATGCGCTTCCTCGACACCAAGCGCGAGAACGCCGACGAGAAGATCCGCATCAAGACGCTGTCGCTCGGCGTCGTGGTGCCGGACATCACGTTCGAGCTCGCCAAGAACGACGAGGACATGTACCTGTTCTCGCCGTACGACGTGGAGAAGGTCTACGGCGTGCCCTTCGGCGACATCTCGGTCACCGAGAAGTACCGCGAGATGGTCGACGACCCGCGCATCAAGAAGACCAAGATCAACGCCCGCGAGTTCTTCCAGACCGTCGCCGAGATCCAGTTCGAGTCCGGCTACCCGTACGTCATGTTCGAGGACACGGTCAACAAGGCCAACCCCATCAAGGGGCGCATCAACATGTCCAACCTCTGCAGCGAGATCCTGCAGGTGAACACGCCGACCACCTACAACGACGACCTGTCGTACAAGGAGATCGGTAAGGACATCTCCTGCAACCTCGGCTCGATGAACATCGCGCTCTCGATGGATGCCGACGACCTCGGCCAGACGGTCGAGACCGCGATCCGCGCGCTCACCGCGGTCAGCGACCAGAGCCACATCGGCTCGGTGCGCTCGATCGAGGACGGCAACGACCGTTCGCACGCCATCGGCCTCGGCCAGATGAACCTGCACGGCTATCTCGCCCGTGAGCGCGTGTTCTACGGTTCGGAGGAGGGTGTCGACTTCACGAACATCTACTTCTACACCGTGCTGTACCACGCGCTGCGCGCCTCGAACCAGCTCGCGATCGAGCGCGGGACGACCTTCGACGGGTTCGCCGACTCGACCTACGCGTCCGGCGAGTTCTTCGACAAGTACATCGAGCGCGCCTGGGTTCCGGAGACCGAGAAGGTCAAGGAGCTCTTCGCCGGCAAGCACATCCCGACGCAGGAGGACTGGGTCCAGCTCAAGGCGTCGATCCAGGAGCACGGGATCTACAACCAGAACCTGCAGGCCGTGCCGCCGACCGGGTCGATCTCCTACATCAACAACTCGACCTCGTCGATCCACCCGATCGCCTCGAAGATCGAGATCCGCAAGGAGGGCAAGCTCGGCCGCGTGTACTACCCGGCGGCGTTCATGACGAACGACAACCTGGAGTACTACCAGGACGCGTACGAGATCGGCTACGAGAAGGTCATCGACACGTATGCCGCGGCGACGCAGCACGTCGACCAGGGTCTGTCGCTGACGCTGTTCTTCAAGGACACCGCCACCACGCGCGACATCAACAAGGCCCAGATCTACGCCTGGCGCAAGGGCATCAAGACGATCTACTACATCCGTCTGCGTCAGCTGGCGCTCGAGGGCACCGACATGACCGAGTGCGTCTCGTGCATGCTCTGAGCCTCGACCGGCTCACACTTGGACAGGCTCAGTGACCCAGGAAACAGGACAAGAATGACTCCCCACTCTCCGCTCAAGCTGGTCGACAGCGTGCAGGCGATCAACTGGAACCGCATCCAGGACGACAAGGACCTCGAGGTCTGGAACCGTCTGGTGAACAACTTCTGGCTGCCCGAGAAGGTGCCGCTGTCGAACGACATCCAGTCGTGGAACACGCTCACCCCGGAGGAGCAGACGCTCACGATGCGCGTGTTCACGGGTCTCACGCTCCTCGACACGATCCAGGGCACGGTCGGCGCCGTCTCGCTCATCCCCGATGCGATCACCCCGCACGAGGAGGCCGTCTACACGAACATCGCGTTCATGGAGTCGGTGCACGCGAAGAGCTACTCGTCGATCTTCTCGACGCTGTGCTCGACGAAGGAGATCGACGAGGCTTTCCGCTGGTCGGTGGAGAACCCGAACCTGCAGAAGAAGGCGCAGATCGTCACGGACTACTACCGCGGTGACGACCCGCTCAAGCGCAAGGTCGCCTCGACCCTGCTGGAAAGCTTCCTCTTCTACTCGGGCTTCTACCTGCCGATGCACTGGTCGAGCCGAGCGAAGCTCACCAACACGGCCGACCTCATCCGCCTCATCATCCGTGACGAGGCCGTACACGGCTACTACATCGGTTACAAGTTCCAGCGCGGGCTCGAGACCGCCGGCCAGGCGCGCAAGGACGAGCTCAAGGACTACACGTTCTCGCTGCTCTACGAGCTCTACGACAACGAGGTGCAGTACACGCAGGATCTCTACGACGGCGTCGGCCTGACCGAAGACGTCAAGAAGTTCCTGCACTACAACGCCAACAAGGCCCTCATGAACCTGGGCTACGAGGCGATGTTCCCGTCGACGGTCACGAACGTGAACCCGGCGATCCTGTCGGCGCTCTCCCCGAATGCGGACGAGAACCACGACTTCTTCTCCGGCTCCGGCTCGTCCTACGTCATCGGCAAGGCCGAGGCCACGGAAGACGACGACTGGGACTTCTGAGTCCACTGTCGCAGCACACCGCTGAGGCGAAGGCCCCCGGCCCCGCCCCCCGAGCGCGGGCGCCGGGGGCCTTCTCGTCGTCGCCCTCCCCGACCACGCGGCCGCGCAGGGTGTCGTTCCTGGCGTCCCGCCCGTTCGGGGTCGTAGAGTCGTGGGATGGGAACCATGCAGTACGGCTCCGGCAGCGAGATCCAGATCGAAGACCGCGCCCTGGCTCATCTGAAGGTCGCGATCGCGACGAAACTGCGCCGGAACGAGAGCTTCACACTGTCGTGGAAGCATCCCGAGGGCGACGTCCCGGGGCGCTCGACCATCTGGTTGCATCCGTCCATTCCGCTGCGCTTCACGTTCGAGGAGCCGGTGACGCCGGAGCTGAACGTGAAGTGGATCCAGGCCCTCATGGTCGAAGCGAGCTCGTCCGGTGGCATCTGCCTGGTCGACGAGGTCGTCGACGGCCCCGCCGACTGACCACCTCCGCTACTCGGCGGGGTACGCCTGCGCGGTGAGCTGCCGCGCGAGGTGCGCCGCGTTGCGGGTCGCCGTCGCGATTGCGGAGGCCACGGCTTTGGGGGTCTCGTCGAGGTCCTTGTAGTCCACCGTCTGCATCGCCTCGCCGTTCCAGTAGACCGAGGTCTGGGCGGGAATCGTGTAGCCGATGTCGTTCAGCGCCTGGAAGAGGATCGCCGAGATGTGGTGTGCGCCGTCCTCGTTGCCGAGCACGCCGGCGATGGCGACCTTGTCGAACAGGATGGGCCGCCCCTGCTCGTCCGTCTCGCTGAGTTCGGCGTCGAGACGCTCCAGTACGCGCTGGGCAACGCTGGAGTGCTGCCCCATCCAGGTCGGTGTGACGAACACGAGGATGTCGGCGTCGAGGACGCGCCGGCGGAGGCTCGGCCACTGGTCGCCGTCGCCCATGTCGTTCTCGACGCCGGGTCGGATGTCGAAGTCCACGGCGCGGACGAGGTCGCCCGTCACGCCGTGCTCGCCGAGCGCGTCGAGGAGCTGCTGTGCGAGCAGGCCGGAGCTCGACGCGGCAGGGGAAGGCTTGAGCGTGCAGGAGATCGCGAGGGCGGTGAGCGGAGTGTTCATGATCCGAGCCCACCAGAGATCCGGGCGCCGGCACAGGGCCTTTCCGGGTCCGGGCTATCCTGGTAGAGCACCGACGACAGGAGATCCCGTGATCCTCAGCTTCCTCTTCTTCATGCTCATGTTCCTCGGAGGCTTCTGGCTGCTGGGGATCGCCCACGAGATGCCGGACACGCTCGCCGCGCTCACGTTCGTCGGCGGCATCCTGCTGGTCTCCCTGGCCCTCGGATTCGCGATGCGTCAGCGCGGCTCGGCGACCCGCCGCTCCAAGAACTGGACCGGCAGCCCGACCGAGTGACCACCGCGGGGCGGTGCCCCGCGCTCACCGTCGCCGGGCCAGCCTCGCTTCGAGGTTCGCCCGTACCGCGGGCCACTCCGGCTCGATGATGGAGTACTCCACGCTGTCGCGCAGTGCGCCGTTGCGGTAGCGGCTCATCGCCCGCATCACGCCATCCTGCTTCGCACCCAGCCGCTCGATCGCGGCGCGGGACTGGAAGTTCACCCATTGGGTCGTCAGCCCGACCCGGAACACGCCCAGCGTCTCGAAGGCATGGCGGAGGAGCAGGAGTTTGGACTCCGCGTTCGTTCCCGTGCCGTGCGCGGACGGACGGTTCCACGTGTACCCGATGTGCAGCCGGGGAACGTCGGCGACGATGTCGTAGTACGAGGTCAGACCGAGGACGCGCCCGGCGGCGTCGAAGGCCGTGAACGGCACCATCTCGCCGGCGTCGACGAGGCCGAGGCGGCGGTCGACCTCAGTCGCGACGCCGTCGGGAGCCGGGACCGACGTGTACCAGGCGTTCTTCCACAGGTCGCCCTCTGTGACCGCCTCGACGAGTCCGTCGACATGCGATCTGTCGAGCGGGCGGAGCTCGACGAGCTCGCCGGTGAGGGTGACGGGGGCGGGGGAGACGAGGAAGGCCATGAGGTCATTCAACCAGCGTCCGCGACCGCGCTGAGTCGTCACGCGGCGGGCGCGGCGGCGTGCTCGCGGTGCAGCAGCCGCTGGAAGGCGACGACGATCTCGATCGTGACGTCGAGCTCGAAGGCCAGGCTCGCGAGATGCGGACCGCGGATCTGTTCCGCCGAGGCATAGGCCGCCGCGGTGATCAGGCAAGACGCGGCCCACTCATCCGCCTGCCGCTCCTGTCGGGCCCGGAGCACCGGCTGACCGGTGGGATGGTGGCCGAGCTGCGCGTGACCGAGCTCGTGGGCGAGGATGCTGCGCGTGGTGCGCCTGTTCATCCCCGGGGCGAGACGGATCGTGCGGGTGACGGGCTGGAACCCGCCGGGCGTCGGACCGGGGCGTTCGACCACGCGGAGTCCGAGCTCGTCGGCAAGCCGGAGGAGTTGCTGCATGGACCTCCGTCCCGTCGATGTCGTCTAGTGGTAGAGATCGTCGGTGTCCGAGTCGCGGGCGGAGCCGGATTCGAAGGCGACCTCGCGGGCATTATCGCGCGGGGTGGCGACATCGGCGGGGCGACGGAGGGGAGTGACGGTCGCAGACGTGCCATCGGCGGCCAGGCGCTCCTCCGCGCGAGCGACCAGGACGTGGGGCTCCAGTCCCACCGCGGCGCACACCGCGTAGACCACGGGCACGGGGATCGCGCGCTTGCCGGTGACGTAGTTGTCCAGCGCGCTCCGCGCGATGCCGATATCGCGCGCCATGGCGGCGATGCTGCTGCGCGCGGCGGCGATCTCCGCCCGCAGCTGACGGCCGACCGCCTCGTTGAACTCCTCGGCTGGTGTCTTCATCCGGCTCACCTTAGCAGCGCGACGACAGCAGGATGCCGTCATATCGGCTCCAAAACGCACGGGGAGTGTCCGTGTGTGGCGGTACCGTAGGCGCATGGGGACAGAATTGGGTCATCTGATGGCAGCGGCGGTCGAGGCAGCCCGCCTGCACGCCGGTGTGTCGGTCGTCGAACTCTCGCAGCGGTCCGGAATCGCGCCGCTCGTGCTCGTCGACCTTCTGGAGGAACGAGCGGACTTCACGATGGAGGACCTGGCGGGGATCGCGGGCGCGCTCGAGATCCCGGTCACGAGTCTGCTGCCCTGCGCCCCGTGATTCGACAGCGTCCGGGGTGGGGGAGGCCGAGGTCCGGCGCGTCGTAAAGTAGCGTGGGGCGCATGAAGACCGTTTCCTTCGGATCGACGACCGCTCCGGCTCTGATCGCCGGGATGATGCGCATCGACAGTCTCGACGACGAGCAGATCCGCGACCTGTACCGAACGGCGCGCGACGCGGGAATCGACTTCTTCGACCATGCGGACATCTACGGCGGGCGGATGCACCACTGCGAGGCACGGTTCGGCGACGCCCTGCAGCTCGGTGCCGCCGAACGCGACGAGATCGTGCTGCAGACGAAGTGCGGCATCGTGCCGTCCCAGGGCATGTTCGACTTCTCCTACGACCACATCGTGGCGCAGGTGGAGGGCTCGCTCGCCGCTCTTCGCACCGACCGCATCGACGTGCTGCTGCTGCACCGTCCCGATGCGCTGGTGGAGCCGGAGGAGGTCGCACGCGCCTTCGACCACCTCGAGTCGTCAGGAAAGGTCAGGGCCTTCGGCGTCTCCAATCACACGCCCTCGCAGATCGAGCTGCTGAAGAGCGCGGTGCGTCAGCCGCTGGTGGCCAACCAACTGCAGCTGTCCCTCACGCACGCGCCGATCATCGCCCAGCCGGTGGCGGCGAACATGGCGGGACATGATCAGAGCATCGGTCGAGACGGAGGCGGCATCGTCGACTACTGCCGGATCAACGGCATCACCGTGCAGGCGTGGTCGCCGTACCAGAGCGGCTTCGGCGGCGGTGTCTTCCTCGGGAGCCCGGACTATCCCGAGCTCAATGCGGTAATCGATCGCCTGGCGGAGGTCCACGGAGTCACGCCGACCGCGATCGCCACGGCCTGGATCACGCGGCACCCCGCGGGGATGCAGGTCGTGCTCGGAACGACGACACCGCACCGGGTCCAGGAGGCGGCGGCCGGGGCGGACATCGTGCTCACCCGCGCGCAATGGTATGAGCTGTTCCGCGCCGCGGGGCACCTGCTGCCGTGAGGTCTCGGCTCCTGTCCGGTCGTCGTCTACTCTGAACCCATGCCGTTCCTGTTCTCGCTCCTGGTCATCGCGCTGATGATCGGTGCGCTGATCGACATCATCACGCGCGACGACGCGCAGGTGAAGTACCTGCCGAAGATGGTCTGGCTCATCATCGTGATCCTCCTGCCCCTGATCGGCAGCGTGCTGTGGTTCGCGATCGGCCGCGAGTACGGCGAGGGCGGTGTCCCGATCCCGCGGATGCGCCGGGCCGAGCGTCCGTCCGCTCCCACGACCGCCGTCGCTCGTCCCGCGCCGCCCGTCGACACCCGTTCCACCGAACAGCAGATCGCGGACCTCGACCGCGAGATCGAGGAGTGGCGGCTGCGCGAGGAGATCGAGAGGCGTCGCCGCGAGCGCGGAGACGACGCCCTGCCGCAGTCCTAGCCGCCGCCGTCAGGCCGCGGAAGCGCGTGTCGCCTCGTCGGCCGCGGCGAAGGACGCGCGGACGGCCTCCTCCAGGTCCGGGTAGCGGAACGTGAAGCCGGCGGCGGCCAGCTTCTCGGGCAGCACCCAGCGGCTCTTGAGCACGAGTTCCGTCTCGGTGCGGATGCCGATGGCGCCGAGTTCGAGCATCCACCGTGGCATCGGCGGTCCGACCGTGGCGCCGAGCACGCGGCGCACGGTGGCCATGAACGCGACGTTGTCGACGGGGTTCGGGGAAGCGGCGTTGACCGGTCCCTCGATGCTCGGGGTCTCCTCGAGGAAGGCGATGATGCGCGCCACGTCCTCGATGTGGATCCAGCTGAAGCGCTGCCGACCGCGGCGGGCTCCGGGCAGGTGCGCGGTGCCGGCGGCGCGGCGTCGCTGGCCGACCGGCCAGAAGCCGTCGTACTGCGGGCCGCCGAGGCCCAGTCGTGCGAGGTTCCGGAGCGGTTCGAGTACGCCCCCGTCGCCGAGGACGATCGCGCTGCGAAGCGCCACGCGGCGCGTGCCGGGAAGCTCGTCGGCGAAGAGTGCCCGCTCCCACGCCTTGGCGACCTCGACCGAGAAGCCCGTGCCGATCTCGCCCGAGGACTCCGTCATCGGCCGGTCCTCGGCGTGCCGGTAGATCGTCGCGGTGGAGGAGTTGATCCACAGGGGCGGAGGGGCGGACGCGTGGGAGATCGCGCGGCTCAGGGCCCCGGTCGTGTCGAGCCGCGAGCGGAAGATCTCCGCCCGGTTTCGCGGCGTGTACCGGCAGTTCACGCTCTTGCCGGCGAGGCCGATCACGAGGGAGGCGCCGTCGACGGCCGCGTCGATGCCGCCCTGGTCTGCCCAGGTCAGGTCGCTGCCCGAGCGGGAGATCGTGACGACCTCGCGACCGGCATCCCGCAGACGCGCCGTGAGGTACCGCCCCATGAAGCCGGTCGCCCCACCGATGACCACCCGATCCGTGCTCATGCGTCGTCGTCCTTCCGATCCGGTTCCAGGAGGTAGCTGAAGTCGCCGCGGTACTCGTAGAGACGCCCGAGGAGAGGTGCGTCCACGGTCAGGCGCACGCGCTGGCGCTCGGCTTCCTCATCCCAGCGTTCGACGAGTCGGACGACGGGAGCCATGATCCGCGGGATGCGGAGCCGGAAGCGCCCGACGCGGACGCCCACCGCCCGGCTCGTGAGGTGCAGAGCTCCGGCGCGGGGCTCCACGTCGAAGCAGGCCACGATCAGTCCGGGCTCGCCGAGCTCGTCCACGATGCGGCCGTGCCGCGTCGGCGCCACGGCGTCGCGCATGACCCACGGTCCGTCCGCGAACCGGAAGGTGCGCTCGGCGATCGCGCGGGAGGCGATCGTCCGGTTCTCGATGCGGAACGGCACGTCGCGCTCCCATCGGGCGGCGATGACTCCGCGGCGCTCGAGGCGATGCAGTAGCGGCCAGAGCGCGCGCCGGGGTGTGCCGACGCGGTGGAACGTGCCCTCGCCGACGCCGACCATGCCCTCCGGCACCGCCTGGAAGTACGTCTGCAGTCGCGGATGCAGTTCGGTGAGGCGCACGCCGAGAGCCCTCGCGTAGGGGGACTGCGGCACGGGCGTCACGTTTCGAGCCTAGCCGCCGGGAGTGCGGTCCCGGTCCGTGGCGTCCGTCGGCCGGAGCAGCCGGTCGAGGAGGGCGAGAGCCTCATGCTGCGGAGCGGCGTCGTCCAGGAGCCACTGTGTCTGCAGGCCGTCCGATGCGGCGACGACGAGGGCGGCGACGGCGGACGGGTCGGCGTCGGCACGGATGCGCCCTTCCCGCTGCTGCTCCCGGACGGTCTCGGCGATGTCGGCCCGCAGCCGTGCGAAGCGCTCGGTCGCGAAGGCGCGGGCGGCGGGATGCCCTTCCTCGAGCGCCGTGGCGACGAGTGTGGAGTACAGCTGCACCAGGCCGGGCACCTCGCGGTTGGCCCTGGCCGACCGGATCATCCCCTCGACGGGGTTCGCGGGCTCCGGCTCGGTCTTCCGTTCCGGGGCGTTGCTCTCGACGTAGACCGCCACGAGCAGCTCCTCCAGCGACCCGAAGTAGTGCGTGAGGGCGGCATGCGTCACGCCCACCTCCTTCGCGATCGCCCGAAGGCTCGTGCGGTCGGCGCCGCGGGCCGTGAACACCTCGATCGCGCGGTCGAGGATCTCCTGTCGCCGGGCGATGCCCTTGGCGTAGGCGCCGCGAGGGCGCGGAGGATCGGAATCCTCGGGGAGTGCGGTGGGCATGATCCGAGTCTACCCACGAAAAACTTCCACATGGAGGTATTCGGTGCTACCGTGCCGGAAGGGCACGACGCCCGCCTGTCGCCGACGACCGAGGAGACCGACCGATGACGATCCAGACCTCCCTGCAGCTGTTCACGATCCGCGAGCGGCTCGAGGACGACCTCGCGGGCACGCTCGCGGCGGTGGCCGCGCGGGGCTTCGCGGCCGTCGAGCCCTACGATTTCGTGCGCCGGGCCGAGATCATGGCCCACGCGGTGGCGGCGGCCGGGCTCACGGCTCCGTCGGGGCACGCCTTCCTCGCCTCCCCGACGTTCGTGCGCCCGGACGGCTCGGGTACCTCCGCGCCCGTCCCGGCCCCCGCGGAGGTCTTCGCCGCGGCGAAGGCGCTCGGCATGCACACCGTGATCGATCCCTACACCGAGCCGTCGCGCTGGGAGTCGGTGGAGCAGATCGCCGAGACGGCCCGGCTGCTCAACGAGGCGGCCGAGATCGGCGCCGACGTCGGTATCCGGGTCGGCTATCACAATCACGCGCACGAGCTGGAGGCGATGTTCGACGGTGTGACCGGGCTGGAGATCCTCGCGGAGCACCTCGACGACCGCGTCCTGCTGGAGGTCGATCTGTACTGGGTCGCCCGTGGCGGAGTCGACCCCGTGGCCCTGATGGAGCGTCTCGGTGAGCGGGTCGTCGCCGTGCACGCGAAGGACGGCACCCTCGATCCCGCGCTGCTGGATGCATACCCGCCCGCCGACCAGGTGCCTGCCGGTGAGGGGGTCGTCCCGCTCGTCGACGCGATCGCCGCCGCGCCCGCGCTGGAGCTCGCCGTCGTCGAATTCGACCACTACGACGGCGACCTGTTCGACGCGATCGAGCGCAGCCGGGTCTTCCTCGACGCCGAGGTCGTGCGCTGATGGTCCGGGGTGCCGGAGCCGTGGGCGTCGGCCTCATCGGCGCGGGCAACATCAGCGATCAGTATCTGCAGAACCTGACCCGCTTCCCTGACGTCGAGGTGCGGGCGATCGGCGACCTCGTCGCGGAGCGGGCACGCGCGCAGGCCGCAGCGTACGGGGTGCCGCGGGCCGGCGGTGTCGAGGTCGTGCTCGACGATGCCGGCATCGACATCGTCGTGAACCTCACGATCCCGGCGGCCCACGTCGAGGTCTCGGAGGCGATCGTCGCCGCCGGGAAGCACGTGTGGACGGAGAAGCCGCTGGGCGTGAACCGGGAGGAGGCGAAACGGCTGCTAGAGACGGCGGCGGCGGCGGGACTCCGGGTCGGCGTCGCCCCGGACACCGTCCTCGGCCCCGGTGTGCAGACCGCGAAGCGCGCCATCGCCCGTGGGGACATCGGCCGCCCGCTGTTCGCGCAGACGACCTTCCAGTGGCAGGGGCCGGAGATCTTCCACCCGAACCCGGCGTTCCTCTACGCGAAGGGGGCCGGGCCCCTGCTCGACATGGGGCCGTACTACGTCTCCACGCTCGTCCACGTCTTCGGGCCGGTGGCGGCAGTGGCCGCCCTCGGTCTGCAGGCG
Source organism: Microbacterium sp. 1S1 (assembly GCF_008271365.1). Lineage (NCBI taxonomy): Bacteria > Bacillati > Actinomycetota > Actinomycetes > Micrococcales > Microbacteriaceae > Microbacterium > Microbacterium sp. 1S1. The sequence goes on along the minus strand of NZ_CP043430.1, from coordinate 3,364,976 downwards.
TCACCGACGCGCCGCGTGCAGGTCGGCGATCGGGCCGGGGAGGAGTTCCCGGTCGAGATCCCCTCCACGCTCACCGTGCTCATGGATTTCGAGGGCGGCGGTCAGGCGCAGAGTCTCTACAGCACCGACTCGCCGCTCGTGCGGCAGGGGATCGTGGAAGTGACGGGGACCGAGGGGACCCTCAGCATCCCCGACCCGAACACCTTCGGCGGGCCGATCACGATCACCCGGCCGCTGTCCCGACACTTCGTCCCGCCGGAGCCGGTAGTGCAGGAGGTCGTGGATGTCGCGCCGGAGGGCGTGCTCGCGGGACGCGGGGTCGGCCTGCTCGACATGGTGCGCGCGATCGCGGAGGACCGCCCGCACGTCGCCACCGGAGAGTTCGGGTACCACGTGCTCGACACGCTGCTGTCCATCGAGGAGGCCGCCGCGCGGCGCACCTTCGTGGAGGTCGAGAGCACGCTGGATCAGGTGGGCGCGCTGCCCGCGGACTTCGATCCCTTCGCCGCGACGTAGCGGTCGACGTTGGCGGGGGACAGCACCTCGCGCGCGACCATGATCGCCGCCCCCAGCACCGCCGCCCGGTCGCCCGCCTGCGACTGCACGATCGCGAGGTGCTGGGTGGCGAGCGGGATGGAACGGCGGTAGACGACCTCGCGCACGCCCGCGAGCAGGTGCTCGCCGGCGCGGGCGATGCTGCCGCCCAGCACGATGATCGACGGGTTGAGCAGGTTCACGACGGTCGCGAGCACCTCCCCGACGTCGCGTCCGGCCTGACGGGTGGCCTCGATGGCTGCGGCGTTGCCCGCGCGGACGAGATCGACGACGTCGGAGGCGCTGTGCGCGTCGTGTCCCTCGGCGCGCAGCGCGACGGCGAGCGCGGAGCCGCTCGCGAGGGCTTCGAGGTCCCGTTCGTCGCCCGGTTCGCGTGTGGAGCCGGTGCCCATCGGGACCTGCACGTGTCCCATGTCGCCCGCCGAGCCCTGGGCGCCGCGCTGCAGCTGACCGCCGGCGATGATGCCGGCGCCGATGCCCGTTGACACCTTCACGAACACCAGGTCGTCCACCCGCGGCCAGCTCGTGGCCTGCTCGCCGAGCGCGAGGATGTTCACGTCGTTGTCGACCAACACCGGCACGTCGAACGTGCGCTGGACGTAGCCGGGGACGTCGAAGCGGTCCCAGCCCGGCATGATCGGCGGATTGGTCGGGCGCCCCGTGGAGTGCTCGACGGGACCGGGGACGCCGATGCCCACGCCCACGAGGGGGAGGCCGTCGGCGGTGGCCGCCAGCAGCGTCGTACCCTCCGCGAGAATCGTGTCGAGGAGGGATTCAGGTCCGTCCCCGATGTCGATCGCGCGGGTGCGGGCGTCCAGGATCACGCCCGCGAGGTCGGCCACGGCGACGGTCGCGTGCGTGGCGCCGAGGTCGACAGCGAGGACGAGTCCGGCGCGGGGATTGAAGGCGACCCGCGCGGGAGGCCGTCCGCCGGTCGACACCGCCTCTCCGGCGGGGCGCAGCAGGCCGGCTGCCAGGAGCGCGTCGACGCGGGAGGCGACGGTGGAGCGGGCGAGGCCCGTCAGGGCGGCGAGCTCGGCCTTCGTCCGTGCGTGCCCGTCGCGGAGGATCTGGAAGATCTCGCCGGTCCCGGGGGAGGGCGTCGCGACCGGTCTCAGCACGTCAACCATGGCGTCAGTAAAGCACAGCACTTCGCTTCCGCTGGCGCGCGACTTCGAATTCGTTACAAACGACTTTTGACGAGAAGCTAGCAAAAGTCGTCTGGCTTGTGTCAGACTCACCGGCATGACAACGGATGTCACTGACACCGGTCTCGGGACGATCCGAACCGGAATCCTCGGCGGAGGCTTCATGGCCCGCGTGCACCGCACGGCCGCCCGAGACGCGGGAGGCGCGCTGCGAGCCGTCGCCACCCGGTCCGCGCAGGGGGCTCGAGATGCCGCGCAGCTCCTCGGCGCGGAGCGCGCCGAACAGGACGCGGACTCTCTCCTCGAGGCGGACGACATCGACGTGGTGCACGTGTGCACCCCCAATGCCACCCATGCCGACCTCGCCCTCCGGGCGCTCCGGGCGGGCAAGCACGTCGTGTGCGAGAAGCCCCTCGCCACCACCGCCGCCGACGCCGCGGTGCTCGCCGAGGCGGCGGCGGAGACCGGTCTCGTGGCCGCCGTCCCCTTCGTCTACCGTTATCACCCGATGGTGCGCGAGGCCAGGGCGCGCATCGCTCGCGGTGAGGCGGGGGAGCTGCTCACGCTGGACTGCTCGTACCTGCAGGACTGGATGCTGCGGCCCTCCGACGACGACTGGCGGGTGCGTTCCTCGTCCGGCGGCGCCTCCCGCGCCTTCGCCGACATCGGCTCGCACCTCTGCGATCTCCTCGAGTTCGTCACGGGCGACCGCATTCGCGCCCTGAGTGCCCGCAGCCGCCGAGTGTTCGCCGAACGGGCGGGACGGGCCGTCGACACGGAGGACATCGTCGCGGTGCTCGTCGAGACCTCGGCGGGGGCGCTCGGCACGCTGCTCGTCTCGCAGATGGCGGCTGGTCGCAAGAACGCCCTCACCCTGGAGCTGCACGGGACGCGGCAGAGTCTGCGATTCGAGCAGGAACGGCCGGAGGAGCTCTGGGTCGGCATGCGGGAGGAATCGCGGCTGCTGCTGCGCGACCCCGCCACGGCCGGCCCGGAGTCCGCCCGCCTGCAACGGGTTCCGGCGGGTCACGCCATGGGGTACCAGGACGCCTTCAACGGTTTCGTCGCCGATGTCTACGCCGCGATCGCGGGCGAGTCCCCGGATGGCCTGCCGACGTTCGCCGACGGCCACCGTGCCGCCGTGCTGACCGAGGCGGTCCTCGACTCCGCCGCACATGAGGGTCGCTGGACGGAGGTGCCGGCATGACCGTCACGACGACTCAGCCGGTGCTGCAGGTCTCCGGCATCCGCAAGTCGTTCTTCGGCGTGGAGGTGCTGAAGGGCATCGACTTCGATGTGCGACCGGGGGAGGTGCACGGCCTCGTCGGTGAGAACGGCGCGGGCAAGTCGACGCTCATGAAGATCATCGCGGGGGTGCAGCCAGCCGACGAGGGGACGATCGCGTACCGCGGGGCGGAGGTGCACCACGCGCATCCGCGGCAGGCCATGGACGCCGGCATCGTCACGGTCTTCCAGGAGTTCACCCTGCTTCCGGAACGCTCGGTCGCCCAGAATGTCTATCTCGGCCGGGAGCCGCGCCGGGCGGGGTTCATCGACGTACGGGCGATGAACGCGCGGACCGGGGAGCTGCTGAGCGACCTCGGCGTGTCGTTCATCGACCCGCAGGCCAGGGTGGGCTCGCTGACGGTGGCCGAGCAGCAGATCGTCGAGATCGTGAAGGCGCTCTCGTTCGACGCCCAGGTGATCTCGATGGACGAGCCGACAGCGGCGCTCAGCGACCGCGAGGTGGAGCTGCTGTACGCGATCATCCGTCGGCTCACGTCCCGCGGCGTCGCCGTCATCTACGTGTCGCACCGGCTGAAGGAGATCTTCGACCTGTGCGATCGGATCACGATCCTCAAGGACGGGGCCCTCGTCTCCACGGACGAGACGGCGGCGCTGACGACGGACGAGCTCGTGCGGCGGATGGTGGGGCGTTCGATCCAGTCCTACTTCCCCGACGCGGCGCCCGGCACCGTGGTCGGTGCGCCTCTGCTCGAACTCGACGGCTGCGGGAACGCCTACGTGGACGGGGTGACGCTGACCCTCCGTGCCGGGGAGATCGTGGGCGTCGCTGGCCTGCAGGGCTCCGGACGCACGGAGCTCGTCGAGGGGGTCTTCGGTATCCAGGTGTTCACCCGCGGCACCCTGCGGATCGACGGCAAGCCGGCGCGGATCACGGGGCCACGGGCGGCCGTGCGGGCCGGACTCGCCCTCGTCTCCGAGGACCGCAAGGCGCAGGGGCTCGCGCTGGGGCAGTCGATCCTCGACAACACCCTGCTCGTCGTGCGGAGCGTGTTCGCGGGGCGCACCGCGTCCTCCCGTCGAGAGGTGCCCGGCGTGCTGAGCACGCTGGAGGTGTCCTCGCGCGGCCTCGACCAGGAGGTGCGGTTCCTCTCCGGCGGCAATCAGCAGAAGGTGGTCCTGGCGAAGTGGCTGCTCACCCAGCCGCAGATCGTCCTGTTCGACGAGCCGACGCGAGGCATCGACGTGGGGGCCAAGTACGCCGTCTACCAGCTCATGCGGGAGTTGGCGGCGCAGGGGAAGGCCGTCCTCATGGTCTCGAGCGAGTTGCCGGAGGTGATCGGCATGAGCGACCGCATCCTCGTCATGCACGACGGCGAACTCGTCGCCGAGCTGCCGGCAGGATCGGCCGAGCACGAGATCCTCGCGGCGGCCACGGGCACCCCTGCCGGTTCGTCGGCGGACGGAGGTGCGCGATGATCCGCCGCTCCGGGAGCCGTCTCCGTATCGACTCGACCGTGATCGTGCTCGGCATCCTGCTGCTCGCGCTCATCGTCGGCGCGATCCTCGTCGCCACGGTGGGCCGCAACTTCCTCAGCCCCGGCAACATCCGCGACATCCTCACCGGCATGAGCGTGCTCGGGCTCGTGGCCATCGGGCAGACCCTCGTGGTGCTGGGCGCGTCGCTCGACCTCTCCGTGACCTACGTCATCAGTCTGTCCAGTCTGCTCGCGGCGACGATGATGGCCGGAGACGCCGGGAACATCCCCGCGGCCGTGATCGTGACGCTGCTCGTGTGCGCGGCCATCGGCCTCGTGAACGGCCTGATCGTGACCGTGCTCAAGGTCAACGGTTTCATCGCCACCCTCGGTGTCGGGCTGATCCTCCAGGGCATCCTCAACACGAACTTCGAGGGATCGGCGGGCGAGGTCCCGTGGGCGTTCCAGCTCATCGGCGCGACCGGCGTCGGCCCGGTGCCGGTGTCAACACTCATCATGATCGCCCTCGCCGTGCTGGTCTGGGTGCTGCTGAACCGCACCCGCACCGGCGCGCATCTCTACGCCGTCGGCGGCGACCCCGAGATCGCACGGCTCAGTGGCGTGCGCACCCGGATGCCGCTGATCTGGGCGCACGTGCTGTGCTCCGTGTTCGCCGGCCTCGCCGGCCTCCTGCTCGCCAGCCGCCTCGGCGTGGGCAGTCCGACGGTCGGACAGCAGGGCGGCTATGCGCTGCTCTCGATCGCCGCGGTCGTGCTCGGGGGCACACTGCTCCTGGGCGGCCGGGGTTCGATCTGGGGCACCATCGGCGGCGTGGCGATCCTCGCGGTCGTGGACAACGTCATGAGCGTCCTGCAGGTGAACCCCTTCCTCAAGGACGTCGTGCGCGGCATCGTCATCGTCGCCGCCGTGGCCGTCTACAGCCGCCGGTCGATCGTGCGGCGTCGTCCGCGATTCGGCGCCGGCGGCACCCGGACCGGGGGCGACGACGCGGCGAAGGCCGCAGCGGGGGAGATGGCGGTCGCGGCGGCCGAACTGGCCGACCCGACGACGGCGGTCGCTGCCGTCGACAGCGCCGGCGATACCGCGTCCGCGCGGGAAGGAGGACGCTCGTGAACACGCTCCGCACGCTCATCAGTCCCCGCGGTGCGGTCTTCCTGCTCCTCGTGCTCCTGCTCGTCGCGGTCGCCGTGCTGAACCCGAGCTTCGCCGAGCCCGGTCAGTTCATGCGCTACCTGCAGCGCGTGGCCCCTATCGCGATCGTCGCCATCGGGCAGTACTTCGTGATCATCGCGGGCGAGTTCGACCTCTCCCAGGGATCGCTCATCACCGCTCAGGTGATCATCGCCGGAAACCTCGTCGGCCAGGACGACGCCAGGACGATCCCCGTCCTCCTGCTGATGGTGGTGTTCGGCATCGTGGTCGGTCTCGTGAACGGAGTCCTCACGACGCTGCTCAAGGTGCCGTCGTTCATCGTGACGCTGGGCATGATGCTCGCCCTGCTCGGCGGGGTGATGTGGTGGACGGGAGGCGCGGCCACGGGGAACCCCGCCGACAGCTTCCGGGAGATCGGTCGCGGCGGAATCCGTGACATCCCGGTCCTGGAGTTCCTGCCGTGGGCGGTTCTGCTGCTGATCGCGTGGCTCGCGCTCGGCATCGTCATCACCAAGCGCCCGCTCGGCAAGACGCTCATCGCGATCGGCGACAACGCCCGCGCCGTGGACTACGCCGGCGCGCGGCGGGCCTGGGCCACCACCCGTGCCTTCGTTCTCTCGTCCCTCTCCGCCACGCTGTCCGCCGTCCTGCTCGTCGGGTACGCGGGCGTGCACCCCTCGGTCGGCCGAGGCTACGAGTTCACCGCCATCACCGCCGTCGTGCTCGGTGGTGTCGTCCTCGGCGGGGGGCGAGGGTGGATCGTGGGCGCCGTCGCCGGGGCGTTCGCGCTCGAGGCGCTGTTCCTCCTGCTGAACATCGCGGGCGTCCCCTCGACGCTGCGCGACGCCGTCCAGGGAGTCATCATCATCGCGGCCGTCGCCTATGCCGGCGTGGCTTTCCGCGCCCGCCGCCGGCGGGGCGCGCCGTCTTCGGAACCGGCGACGGACCGGACCGCAGCGACCATCACCACCGCAACAAGCCCTACAACCAGAGGAGAATAGCAATGCGACGATCAATGAAGATCGCCACCGCAGGGGTGGCTCTCTTCGGCCTCATCGCGCTCGCCGGGTGCACGACCGACCCGTCCGTGGCGCCCGCGGAGTCGGAGGATCCCGCGGAGTCGGCCGAGACCACGGAATGGTTCGACCAGGAGCTCTTCGACAAACAGGACGAGGAGCGCGGCGTGGAGCCGCAAGGGCCCGCGGACCAGCCGTACCTCCAGCACATCAACGCCGAGATGGTCGACACGTCGGAGTTCGCCAGCGAGGGGGCCAAGAAGGCCTGCTTCGCGAACGCGTCGATCTCGAACCCGTGGCGGCAGACGGGCTGGATCACGATGAACGAGCAGCTCAAGGTCCTGCAGGAGTCGGGCGCGATCAGCGAGATGGAGACCCGCGATGCGCAGGACTCCGACGACACCCAGATCGCCGACATCGACTACTTCATCTCCGAAGGGAACTGCGACGTCTTCCTCATCTCGCCGAACAGCACGGCGGCGATGACCCCCGCGGTCGAGCGGGCCTGTGAGACGGGCAAGCCGGTGATCGTGTTCGACCGCGGCGTCAACACCGACTGCCCGGTCACCTTCATCCACCCGATCGGCGGCTTCGCCTGGGGCATCGACACCGCCGAGTTCCTCATCGACAACCTCGAGGAGGGCGACAAGGTCGTGGCCCTGCGGATCCTCCCCGGCGTCGACGTGCTGGAGCACCGCTGGGCCGGTGCCGAGAAGCTGTTCGAGGAGGCCGGGATCGAGGCCGTCGACCACTTCACCGGTGCCGACCCGGCCGAGATCAAGAGCATCATCAGCGACGAGCTCGCCAAGGGCGACGTGCAGGGCATCTGGATGGACGCCGGTGACGGCGCCGTCGCCGCCATCGAGGCCTTCGAGGATGCCGGAGCCGACTACCCCGTCATGACGGGCGAGGACGAGATGAGCTTCCTGCGCAAGTGGAAGGACACCGGCCTCACCGGCCTCGCTCCGGTGTACTCGAACTTCCAGTGGCGCACCCCGCTCCTCGCCGCGCAGATGATCTTCGCGGGTGAAGAGGTGCCGAAGGAGTGGGTGCTCCCGCAGAAGCCGATCACCGAGGCGGAACTGGACGACTACCTGGCGGCGAACGAGGGGATGCCGGACGGCCACTACGCCAAGTTCGGCGGCGAGGACCTTCCCGGCTACCCGACGGTGTGGCAGGAGCGTCAGATCCCGTAAGCCCGGTGCGCTCCCGCCCTTCCGCTGCGCCACGTGCCGTGGGAGGGTGGGAGCTCCCGCACGATCACAAGGACAACGATGCCCCGCACGATCGCCGTCAACACCTGGGTCTGGACGTCTCCGCTGACCGACGACGCCGTGGAACCTCTCGCCCGCGCGGCTGCCCGGATGGGATACGACGCCCTGGAGCTGCCCCTGGAGGGCGTCGGGGACTGGGATCCGCTCCGGGCGCGCGCGGTCCTGGACGATCTCGGCATGGGTGCGGTCGTGGTCGGCGCGATGGGGCCTGGCCGCTCCCTGATCGCGCGCGCCGGAGACGTCACCGCCACTCAGGACTACTTGCGCGACTGCCTGGATGCCGCGGCCGTGCTCGGCGCCTCCGTCGTCGCCGGGCCGTTCTACGCGCCGACCGGCGTCACCTGGCGCATGAGCGAGGCGGAGCGGGCGGAGGTGACCGACGAACTGCGGGAGAACCTCGCGCCGCTGGCGCGAGAGGCCGCCGATCGGGGGCTGATCCTGGCCGTCGAGCCGCTCAACCGTTATGAGACCAGCGTTCTGAACACGGTGGCGCAGAGCCTGGACGCGCTCGCGCCGCTGCTCGGCGCCGGTGTGGGGCTCGCCCTCGACACCTATCACCTCAACATCGAGGAGAAGCGCCCCGCGGACGCGGTCCGGGCGGCCGGCGCCGCCATCGCGCACGTGCAGGTGTGCGGCAGCGACCGCGGCGCGGTGGGTGACGATCACACCGACTGGCTGGAGATGCTCCGCGCGCTCGACGACGCCGGCTATCGCGGAACCCTGGGGCTGGAGAGCTTCACCGGCGAGAACGCCACGATCGCCGTCGCGGCCTCCGTGTGGCGCCCGCTCGCCACCAGCCAGGACGACCTCGCCGCCCGCAGCATCGCGCACCTCCGGGCCCTCGGCGCCTGACCCCCATCCCTCGAACGAAGGAGCAGCCATGAGCACTCACCCGGTCACCCTGTTCACCGGCCAGTGGGCCGATCTGCCGTTCGAGGAAGTGGCCCGCCTCGCCGCCGAGTGGGGGTATGACGGGCTGGAGATCGCCGCGTCCGGCGACCACCTCGACCTCCGCCGGGCGGACGAGGACGACGCGTACGTCGCCTCCCGCCGCGAGATCCTCGATCGGCACGGCCTGCAGGTGTTCGCCATCTCCAACCACCTCGCCGGTCAGGCGGTCTGTGACGACCCCATCGACTTCCGGCATGAGGGGATCCTGCGGCCGTACGTGTGGGGCGACGGTAAGGCCGAGGGCGTGCGGCAACGGGCAGCGGACGACATGAAGCGTGCGGCGCGCGTGGCCAGGAGGCTGGGTGTCGACACCGTCGTCGGCTTCACCGGGTCGTCGATCTGGCCCTATGTCGCGATGTTCCCGCCCGTGCCCGAGGCGGTGATCGCGCAGGGCTTCCAGGACTTCGCGGACAGGTGGAATCCGATCCTCGACGTGTTCGACGCGGAGGGGGTGCGGTTCGCCCACGAGGTCCACCCGGGGGAGATCGCGTACGACTACTGGTCGAGCGTGCGTGCCCTCGACGCGATCGACCATCGCGAGGCGTTCGGCTTCAACTGGGACCCCTCGCACATGATGTGGCAGAACATCGACCCCGTCGGCTTCATCGTCGACTTCGCGGACCGGATCTACCACGTCGACTGCAAGGACACCCGCCTGCGGCCACGGAACGGTCGTGCCGGGGTGCTCGGCTCGCACCTCCCCTGGGGAGACCCCCGGCGTGGCTGGGACTTCGTCTCCACCGGCCACGGCGACGTGCCGTGGGAGGACGCATTCCGGGCCCTCGATGCGATCGGCTATGACGGCCCGATCTCGATCGAGTGGGAGGACGCCGGCATGGATCGCCTGCACGGTGCGCCCGAGGCGCTCGGCTTCGTGCGCTCCCTGCTCTGGCCGCAGCCCGCGGCCGCGTTCGACGCGGCGTTCCGTCACCAGTGACGGGATCGCTGTTCTCCCGCCATGCTCAGGGCTCGCGCAGGCGGACGAGGCGCTCGTGCCCCGTCTCCTCGAGCTCGGCGATGTCGTCGCGCGACTTCAGGAAGTCGGAGAACGACCGGTAGCCGAGGGCCTTCTCGCTGAACGACGGGTCCATCCGGCGCATGTGCGTCTTGACCGCGGAACTGTGCAGCCACTCGTCGGCACCCGCCTTGTCGTGGCCGAGACGGAGCGCCCGCTCCAGGAGCCGCGTGGCCTCGCCCTGGTCGTCGATCTTCTCCTCGACCTTGGGTTCCTCGGCGGTGACCTTGGCCCTGGCTTTCGCGCGCGACTTCGACGCGGTCTTGGGCTTCGTGGTACCCGGCTCGGCAGCCGCCGCGGTAGATGGCTCCGCCGGGGTTTCGACCACCGCAGCGACCACGGGCTGTGACACCGTGGCCGGACGCGCCACGCCGGGGAGCGAGTCGTACGACTCGAACTCGTCGCAGGCGGCCGCGAGGGACTTCGCCGTCGACCCGGCCACGCCCACCCCGATCACGTAGCGACCGAGGCGCTTGCAGCGCTGGGCGAGCGGGACGTAGTCGCTGTCCCCCGCCACGATGACGACGTGGGTCAGATCGGGAAGACGGAACATGTCCTCGACCGCGTCGACGGCGAGCCGGATGTCGGCGCCGTTCTTGGCGTACGCCGCGGCGGGGAAGAGCTGCACGAGGTCCACCGCGCGCGCCACGAGCTGGGACCGGTACTCGGCGTTGACCGGCGACGACCAGTCCGCGTACGCCCTCGTCAGCACGAGGGTGCCGAAGGACGCGGCGTAGTCGATGATCGCGCCGACCTCGATCATGGCGCGGTTCAGCCGCTCGGCGACCTCGGGATCGTTCGGGTTCTCCGTGATGCGCTGGCGGTCCTTGCCATAGGAGTTGCGGCCGTGGACCCGGTCGTACCAGGAGATGACGATGTTGTCGAAGTCGAGGTAGACCGCCACGCGGGCGTCGGTCGTCTCAGCCACGGTCGTCATCCTCGCCGGGATACCGCACACCGATCTGCGCGCGGATCTCGTCCAGGGCGCCCATGATCGCGACGCTCTCCGCGATCGGAAGGATGTCGCCCTCGAGGATCCCCTCGCGGACGAGGCGTTCGGCGGCGAACGCCTGGTACTGCATGCCGCGGCCCTCGATGGATGAGATGTACTCCTCCTGCACGGTGCCGTCGGGCAGCACGAGGCGGAAGGTCGTGGGGGAATACCAGACCCGGTCGATGTCGATGCGGGCCTCGGTGCCCACGATGCTGGCGACGTTGGGCCCGGCTCCGCGCGAGGAGGACAGACTCGTGGAGACGGCCCCGCCCTCGTGCGTCATGACCGTGGCGACCTCGGAGTCGGCGCCCGTCTCGACGAGGCGTCCCACCGCGCGGATGGTGGTCGGCGCCCCCAGGACGTCCCAGATGAACGAGATCGGGTAGATGCCGAGGTCGAGCAGAGCTCCACCGCCCAGTTCGAGCGCGTTCAGCCGGTGCGCGGGGTCGGTGGGCAGTTGCTGCGTGTGGTCGGCGCTCACCGTGCGGATCTCGCCCAGCGCGCCCTCGGCGATGAGTTCGCGGATACGGACCATGTGCGGCAGGTACCGCGTCCACATCGCCTCCATGACGAGCAGTCCGCGCTCGGCGGCGAGCCGCTGGAGGTCTTCCGCCTGCTCCCTGTTGAGGGTGAACGCCTTCTCCACGAGCACGTGCTTGCCGTGCTCCAGTGCCAGCCTGGCGTTCTCGTGATGCATCGGGTGCGGGGTCGAGACGTAGACGATGTCCACGTCGGGATCCGAGACCAGGGACTCGTACGACGGATGCGCGTGCCCGATGTCGAAGCGGGCCGCGAACGCGTCGGCCGACTCCTGGGAGCGCGAGCCCACCGCGACCAGGTCGAGCCCGGCCGTGCGCAGATCGGATGCGAAGGCGCCGGCGATACCGCCGGTCGCGAGGATTCCCCAACGAAGTCCAGTCATCCTCTCAGCGTAGAGGGTGGGGCGTATGACCGTCTGTGACATCCCGTGACCTCCGGCAGCGTCGTCGTCGCCGGGGCGCCGCCCGCGACCATACCGTGGCGGAATGACGGAACCTCTCGTGATCGGCGCGATGGTGCGCACCCTCGGCGCCTACCCCTCGGGCTGGCGGTACCCCGGAGCCCACCGCGACCCCGCAGGCGACGCCGCCATCCTCCGCCGCATCGCGAGGGAGGGGGAGGAGGCGGGGCTGGACTACCTCTTCTTCGGCGACTGGCTCGCGACGGGGCCCGATCTGGAGTTCCGCGACCCCTACCTGCTCGCCCGCATCGATCCGCTGAGCGCGGTCCTCTTCCTCGCCGGTGTGACCTCGCGGATCGGGCTCATCGCGACAGTCAACACCACGTATGCCGATCCGTACGCCACGGCGAGAGCGCTCGCCTCCCTCGACGTGCTCACGCAGGGCCGGGCGGGCATCAATCTCGTCACCGGCGCCGAACCGCGCGCCGCAGGCAACCACGGCCGTGACGCTCACGCCGACACCGAGACGCGCTACGACCGCGCGGAGGAGTTCGTCGCCGCTCTGCGCCGGCTCTGGGACTCCTGGGACGAGGACGCCTGGATCGCCGACGCCGAGCACGGCGTGCTCATCGATCCGGGCGGCCTGCGGCCCGCTGCCGTCGACGGCGCGCACGTGCGCGTCAGCGGCCCGCTCAACGTCGCCCGTCCGCCCCAGGGGCGCATCCCGATCGTGCACGCGGGCACCTCGTCGCGGTCGCGCGCGCTCGCCGCGACGGCCGCCGACCTCGCCCTCATCGCGGCCCCGACCCTCGCCGATGCCGTGGCCGCGCGGCGCCTGCTGCGGGAGATCGCCGCGGATGCGGGCCGCCCCGCGGAGGAACTGAAGGTCATCGCCCCCGTGCTCCCCGTGGTCGCGGAGTCCGACGCCGCCGCCCACCGGATCGTGCGGCGGCTGCTGGAGCTCGTGCCGCTCGCGGAGGAGTCGCAGCGGGGTCGTGTCGGCTTCCCGTCGAACCGCACGGTGGACGCCCTGGCCGACGCGCTGGAGGTGGCCGCCGATGACCCGCTGCGAGCCGCGCCCTTCGATGCCCGGGTGTCGGCCGCCGAGGCCGCACGCCTGGGGGAGCGAGGTGCGGTGCTCGTCGAACGACTCGCGCGGATCGCCGGGCTCCAGGTGGGGACGCAGGACGCCCCGACCTGGCGGCACCTCATCGCCGCGCACGCCGTCCCGGCGGCCTTCGTCGTCGGCGACGCCGGCGCGATCGCCGACCACTTCGAGCACTGGCGCGACGAGGGCGCCGCAGACGGCTTCAACGTCCTCTCCGCGTTCCAGCCCGCGCAGTTCGAGGCCTTCACGCGCCTCGCGGTCCCCGAGCTCCGTCGTCGGGACCTCCTCCGAACCCCGGAGGAAGCCGCCCGGAGTGCCCGCGCGGAGACGTTGCGCGACCGCCTCCGTGTGACGTCGCATGTCGGAGCGTGACCACGGGTGTCGTCTCGCGACAGCCGGAGTCCCCCGCCTCGCCCGTGGGCCCCGCCGCTTCCTACGGTGATCACCACCGAGACCCCGCTCTGAACCCGAGACCCCGCTTTCCGAACCCGAGGAGACCTCCACATGAATCGCCGCCTCATCCGCACCGCCGCCGTCGCGATCCCCCTCGTCCTGGCCGGCAGCCTCGCCGCCTGCGCGACCTCGCCCACCCCGGGAAACACTCCGGCGGATGCGGGAGACCCGGTCTCCGGCGGCACCCTGACCTACCTGGAGCACCAGGCCTACACGAACCTGTACCCGCCGCAGGCCGGGTTCTACCCGAACGGCGGCATCGTCAACAACATCGCCGCGCGGCTCACCTGGCAGAACCCGGAGACGCTCGAGATCGAGCCGTGGATCGCGGCGGAGTGGACCGTGAACGACGACGCCACGGAGTACACCTTCGAGCTGAACCCGGATGTGACGTTCTCGGACGGGACGCCGGTCGACGCCGCGGCGGTGGCGAAGAACTTCGACACGTACGGCCTGGGCGACGCGGAGCGCGGGCTCACCGTCTCGGAGGCGATCAACAACTACGCGGGCAGCGAGGTCGTCGATCAGGACACCGTGACCTTCCGCTTCAGCGCGCCGTCGCCCGGGTTCTTGCAGGCGACGTCGACCATCAACTCGGGCTTGCTGTCGCCGGAGACGCTGGACGGCACGATCGAGGACTTCGGCGCGGGCAACGCGGAGGAGATCATCGGTTCCGGTCCCTTCACCGTCACGGACGAGAAGCTCGGCACCGAGTACACCCTCACCGCCCGCGACGACTACGCCTGGGGCCCGGACAGTGCCGCGAACGACGGTCGTCCGTACCTCGATGCGGTCCACGTGCTCGTCACACCCGAGGACTCCGTCCGCATCGGGTCGCTGCTCGCGGGGCAGGCCGACTACGTCCGCTACGTCCAGGCGTTCGACGAGGACCGCGTCGAAGGAGCCGGCTTCACGCTGTACGCCCCGCAGACCCGCGGCGTGAACAACTCGATCGCCCTCCGGCCGGAGAACCCGCTGCTGGCCGACATCCGCGTGCGCCAGGCGATCATCGCCGCGGTCGACGCGCAGGAGGTCGTCGACACTCTGTTCACGGAGAACTACCCGGTCGCGACCTCGGTGCTCTCTTCCCAGGCTGCGGGCTACAAGGACGAATCCGCGTACTACGCCCACGACCCGGAGAAGGCGGAGGCGCTGCTCGACGAGGCCGGCTGGGAGCCCGGCGCCGACGGCATCCGCGAGAAGGACGGCGAGCGGCTGTCGATCACGGTCTACGAGGCCAAGCCGCAGCCGCTGTCGAAGCAGACCCTGGAGCTCGTGGCGCAGCAGCTCGCGGCCGTCGGCGTCGAGCTCACCGTCAAGCCCGGCGACGCGGGCAGCTACGCGGAGGACACGCGCGATCCGCTGAAGACGGGGTTCTATCACTCGATGGTCGGCCGTGCGGACCTCGACGTGATCAAGAGCCAGTACTTCACGAAGAACCGCGACGTGCTCATCTCGCAGGACACGACGCTCGACGAGCTCCTGCTCGCCGTCGCCTCCGAACCCGACGCGGAGAAGCGGGTGGCCGCCTCGCAGGCCGTGCAGGATTACATCGCGGAACAGGCGTACGTCATCCCGCTCTTCGAGGAGCCGCAGGTGTACGGCGCCGCGACGTACGTGCACGGCGTCGCGTTCGAGTCGGTCGGGCGCCCCACGTTCTCCGGCGTGTGGCTCGCGGAGCACTGAGGGCCGCGGTGACGCCATGATCTTCGTCCTCCGACGGGCCGGGCAGGCCGCGATCGTGCTGATCGCGGCCTTCACGGCGACGTTCTTCCTCCTGCAGCTGCTGCCGGGAGACGCGATCCTCATCAAGTTCTCCGACCCGAGCCTGGGGCTCTCGCCGGAGCAGCTCGACGACATCCGTGCCACCTACGGTGCCGACGTGCCGTGGGGGGAGCAGTACCTGCACGCGGGTCTCGGCTTCCTGGCGGGCGACTTCGGCTACTCGACCCAGTACGGCACGCCCGTACGGACGATGCTCGCCGAAGCGCTGCCCGCCACGCTGCTGCTCGCGGCGCTCGGGCTCCTGGTCGCCGTCGTGCTCGCGGTGCTGATCGCGGCGCTCTCCGCGCTCGCGCCGTTCGTCTGGCTGCGGGACGGTCTGCGGCAGGTGCCGGGACTGTTCGTCGCGGTCCCGGTGTTCTGGCTCGGCATCCTCCTCATCCAGGTGTTCTCGTTCGGACTCGGCTGGGTGCCGATCGTGGGAGCCGACCCCGTCAGCGGGCTCATCCTGCCCGTCCTCACCCTCGCCGTGCCGATCTCCGCGCCTCTCGCGCAGGTCCTGGTCCGATCCATCGACCGGGTGCAGGCGCAGCCGTTCGTGACCGTGGTGCGGGCGAAGGGCGCGCCGCCGGCGTGGGTGCTCACGCGATCGGTCGCCCGCAACGCCGCCGTCCCGACGCTCACCATCGCGGGGGTCCTGTTCGGGGAGCTCGTCGGAGGTGCGGTGGTCACCGAGACGGTCTTCGGCCGCACCGGCATCGGGCGCCTCACGGAGCAGGCCGTCGCGAACCAGGACATCCCGGTGCTGCAGGGGGTCGTGCTGCTGTCGGCCCTGGGATTCGTCCTCATCAGCTTCGCCGTCGACCTCGCCACGCCGCTCATCGATCCGCGGCAGCGTCGGTCGGCGCGCGTCGCCCGGTCGCGCCCCGTCCACCCCACCGCCCAGGAGGTGCCCGCATGACCGCTCCCGTGATCGCGGAGACGTCGATCGAGACGCCCGGTGCGCTGCCCGCGCCGCCCGCCCCGGCACCCCACTCCGCATCTCGGCCGCGAGGGCGCTCGCGTGCCTGGGGTTTGTACCTGGCGCTCGCGGTCGTCGCGGTGGCAGTGCTCTGGGCGGTGAGCCCCGCGGTCTTCGCCCCGGGCGATCCGCTGACGGGCGTGCCCGCCGACAAGCTCCTGCCACCGAGCGCGGCGCACTGGTTCGGGGACCGACGCCCTCGGCCGCGACCTCTTCGGCCGGGTCGTGCACGGCGCGGTGCACTCCCTGTCGGGGGCGCTCATCGCCGTGACGGTCGGCCTCGCGCTGGGGACGCTCCTCGGGGCCGTCGCCGGCGCGACCGGCGGCGTCGTGGACGACGTGCTGATGCGGATCGTCGACGTGCTGCTGGCGATCCCCGGGCTGCTGCTGTCGCTCTCCGTCATCATCCTGCTCGGATTCGGCACGGTGAACGCGGCGATCGCCGTCGGTCTGGGCAGCGTCGCCGCGTTCGCCCGGCTCATGCGGGCGGAGGTGGCGCGCGTGCGGCGCACAGAGTACGTCGAGGCGGCCTTCGGCAGCGGCGGCACCTTCGCCGCTGTCCTGCGCCGGCACGTGCTCCCGAACGCGCTCACCCCGATCATCGCGCTCGCCGCGCTGCAGTTCGGTACGGCGATCCTCGCCATCTCCACCCTCGGGTTCCTCGGCTACGGGGCCCCGCCGCCCACCCCCGAATGGGGGTTGCTGATAGCCGAGGGACGCAACTACATCGCGACCGCCTGGTGGCTCACGGCGCTCCCCGGTCTCGTGGTCGTCGCCGTCGTGCTCAGCGCCAATCGCATCAGCCACCGCCTCGGAAGGAGCTCGCGATGATCGAGCGCACGTCCTCGCCCGTGGCGATCTCGATCAGCCACCACCTCGGAAGGAGCTCGCGATGACACTGGCCACCCCTCCGGCCCCGTCCCCTCCGTCCTCACCGCGACGGACCTGCGGGTCTCGTACGCCGGCCGCGAGGTCGTGCACGGCGTCTCCTTCACCATCGCCGAGGGGGAGACCCTCGCCCTGGTCGGCGAGTCGGGCTCCGGCAAGTCCACCACGGCCCACGCTCTCCTCGGCCTCCTGCCGGAGGGCGGACGGGTCGAGGGCGGCCGCGTCCGACTCGGCGACCTCGACATCTCCGGTTGGTCCGAGCGTGCGCTCCGCGGCATCCGCGGGTCGGAGATCGGACTGGTGCCGCAGGACCCGACGACATCGCTCGACCCGGTGCGCCCCGTCGGCGTGCAGGTCGCGGAGGTGCTGCGCCTGCATGGGTATCGCGACCGGCGGTCCCGTCAGGCCCGGGTGCGGGAGCTGCTCGACCGGGTCGGACTCGACGACCCCGAGCTGCGGGCTCGCCAGTATCCGCACGAGCTCTCCGGCGGCATGCGGCAGCGGGTCCTCATCGCGACCGCGATCGCCCTCCGTCCGCGGCTGCTCATCGCCGACGAGCCCACGAGCGCCCTCGACGCCACGGTGCAGCGTCGGGTGCTCGACCTGCTGGACGAACTGCAGCGCGAGGAGGGCACGAGCATCCTGCTCGTGACGCACGACCTCGGCGTCGCCGCGGACCGGGCGGCGCGGATCGCGGTGCTGAAGGACGGCCGGATCGTGGAGCAGGGACCGAGTGCGCAGGTGCTCGCGGAGCCGGAGGACCCGTACACGCGGCAGCTCCTCGCCGACGCGCCCGCCTTCACGACCGGCTTCCGGCGCCCGGACGTGCCGCCGTTCCTCCGTGACGCCGCGGCGGTGGCCGCCGAGAAGCCCTACGAGATCGTGGCCGCGGGCCTCGTCAAGGACTTCCGGGTGGCGGGACGCGAGCGCTTCCGGGCGGTCGACGACGTCTCCTTCCGGGTGCGGCGGGGCACGACCCATGCGCTGGTCGGCGAGTCCGGATCGGGCAAGTCCACGACAGCGCGACTGGTCACGCGTTTCCTCCGTCCTGATGCCGGGACGGTGGAGCTCGCGGGGGAGGATGCCACGGCCGTCGAGGGAGCGCGACTGCGGGCGCTGCGCCGCCGCATCCAGCTCGTGTACCAGAACCCGTTCGCCTCCCTCGACCCGCGGCAGCAGATCGCCGACATCGTGGCCGAGCCGCTGCACAACTTCCGGATCGGTGGCCGGTCCGAGCGGCGTGACCGCGCGGTCGCGCTGCTCGAACGCGTGGCGCTGCCCGCGGACGTCGCCCGCCGCACGCCGGGTGAGCTCTCGGGCGGACAGCGGCAACGGGTCGCGATCGCGCGAGCGCTCGCCGTCGACCCCGAAATCCTCGTGCTCGACGAGGCCGTGTCGGCGCTGGACGTGACGGTGCAGGCGCGCATCCTCGAACTGCTCTCCGCGCTCCAGGCCGAGCTCGGACTCACCTACCTCTTCATCTCGCACGACCTCGCCGTGGTGCGCCGCATCAGCCACACCGTCTCGGTGATGCACCGCGGGCGCGTCGTGGAGGACGGGCCGACCGAGGAACTGTTCCACGATCCGCAGCACGAGAAGACCCGGGAGCTGCTGGCCGCGGTTCCCGGCCGAACGGAGATCACTGCATGAGTGCCACCGCTCCCCGCCCCACCGTCGCGTTCTTCACCCGGCTCCTCGACGACGCGTCCCCGGCCGACCGCTACCGCCTCGCGCTGGCGCAGATCCAGCATGCCGAACGACACGGGGTGGGAAGGGCCTGGGTGGCGCAGCATCACTTCCGAGCGGCGGAAGGCGGGCTGCCCTCGCCGCTCGTCTTCCTCGCGCACGCGGCGGCGCGCACGGCACGGATCCGGCTGGGCACCGGGATCATCACGCTGCCCCTCGAGGACCCGGTTCGCGTGGCCGAGGACGCGGTGGTGGCCGACCTGCTCGCGGACGGCCGGATCGACCTCGGGCTCGGCAGCGGCGGCACCCCGTCATCCTTCGCTCCCTTCGGCGAGGACGTGCGCGACAAGGGGCCCACCTACGACCGCAAGCTCGGCGCCCTGCTCGACGCTCTCGCAGGCCGGGACATCGGTGCGGGGAACACGCTGTATCCGGACGCGGGGTCGCTGGCCGCGCGGATCTGGCAGGCGACGTTCTCGGCCCCCGGCGGTCATCGGGCGGGCATCCACGGCCACGGGCTGCTGCTGTCCCGCACGCAACCTCGCCCCGACGGCCGCCTGCACGCGCCGCTGTCCGCTCTGCAGGACCCCATCATCGACGCCTACCTCGACGCGCTGCCCACCGGCGCGACGCCGCGGATCACCGCCTCCCGCACCGTGTTCGTGGCGGACGACCGTGCCGAGGCGCTGCGGTTCGCCGAAGTCGGTCTGCGCCGTGCGGCCGAGGGCTTCCGCCGGCAGGGTCAGACGATCCCCGGAGACGACCTCGACGATCTCATCGTCGCGCTCGACACGCATCTGGGCACCCCCGAGGAGGTCGCCGCCTCGCTCGCCGCCGACACGACCCTGCGCCGCGCGACCGAAGTGGCGTTCCAGGTGCACTCGGTCGACGCGCCGCACGCTCACGTCCTGCGGTCGATCGAGCTGTTCGCGACCGAGGTCGCTCCGGCCCTCGGCTACGCGCTGACCCCGCCCGACCCCGAGACCACCCGCACGTCCACGACTACCCCCACCGTGAAGGAGAACGCATGACCGCCGATATCGTCGACCAGCTGACGGGGGTGACGCCGGAGCTGGATGCGCTGCGTCGTCGCCGTCCCGTGACCAGGGAGCAGCTCCAGGCGAGCTTCGACGCGCTCTTCCACCCGGTCTCCGCGGCGCACGTCTCGCTCGCGGAGCGCGCGCTCATCGCGGCGTTCGCGACCGCGCTCGCCGGTGCCGACGACCCCACGGCGGAGTTCTACGCCGGGAGGGCCCGCGAGGTCGACCCGGAGCGCGCCGTGATCGTCGCCCGGGAGGCAGCGGCCGCCGCGACCACCGGACCGTTCGGCGCCTACACCGAACGCGGACTGGAGGCCGAGAGCACCGACGGCGCGCGGTACGTGCCGGACGAGGCGGCGTCGGCGACCCTGGGGGAGCGTCTCGCGGCGGCTCTCGCGCACACGCACCTGCTGGTGTTCCGTCCCCGCGAGGCATCCGGCGGCGACCTCGGTCGCCTGCACGACGCCGGCTGGTCGACGGACGGCATCGTCACGCTGTCGCAGCTCGTGTCGTTCCTCGCCTTCCAACAGCGGGTCGTCACCGGCCTGCGGGTGCTCCAGGACGCCGGGCTGACCGCCACCGCCACAGACACCGACACCGACACCGACGAGGAGGCCGCATGACCGCCGCCGACACCGTGCTCCGGCACGACGACGCCCCCTATCCCGACGCCTTCACCCGCGCCGAGGTCGGCTGGACGCCGCACCTCGCGCCGCTGGCGGAGGAGGATCTCACCCCGCGTCACCTCGACGGCCTCGTCGACGCCGCCCGGGCGAAGAACGAGTACTTCCGGCTGCTCGCCCGCGACCCGGAGGTGCTGCGCGCCCGCACCCTCGTCGACAAGGACATCTTCTACAACACCGCGGAGGGGCTGCCGCGCGCCGAGCGGGAGCTCGCGGCCACGGCCGCCTCCCGCCGCAACGGCTGCGTCTTCTGCGCGTCGGTGCACTCCCGGTTCGCGGCGCACCACGTCAAGCGACCGGAGGACGTCGACGCCCTCCTGGCTGAGGGCGTGGACGCGGACCTCGGGGAGCGCTGGAACGCGATCGTGGCCGCCGCGGTCGCGCTGACCGATACGCCCCGCGCGTTCGGTCCCGAGCACATCGCGCGCCTCCGTGCGGCCGGACTGGACGACCTCGAGATCGCGGATGTCGTGCACGGCGCGGCCTTCTTCAACTGGGCGAACCGGCTGATGCTCTCGCTCGGCCGGCCCGTCGCTCCCGCCTGACCTCGCGGTCAGGGGACGAGGATGATCTTCCCCGAGGCGGCGCCGGCCTCCATGAGCTCATGGGCCCGCGCCGCCTCGGCGAGAGGCAGCTCCGGACCGAGCTCGATCGTGAAGTCGCCGGCCGCCAGCAGGTCGACCGTCTTCTGCAGCGCTTCGGCGCGCCACGCCAGCTCCTGCGGCGTGAGCGGCTTGGGGGAGCCTCCGGAGAACGCCCGGATGCCGAAGTCGGCCGCGTCGGGACCGCGGACGATGGTCGCGATGCGGTCGCGGTCGGCAACCAGGGCGAGGGAGGTCTCGATCGCCTCGTCAGTGCCCGCGCAGTCCAGGACGACGGTCACGGGGGAGGGGGCCGCCTCGCGGACGCGGTGAAGCAGGCCGTCGCCGTAGGCCACGGGGATCGCGCCGAGCTCACGGAGCTGGTCGTGCCGGGCGGGGCTCGCGGTGGCGATCACCGTCGCGCCCCCGGCGACCGCGAACTGCACGGCGGCCTGCCCGACCGCACCCGAACCCGCGTGGACGAGAAGCACGTCCTCGGCCGTCACGCCGAGCGAGCGGAGGGACTGATAGGCGGTTCCAGCGGGGATGCCGATCGCTGCCCCCTCGGCCGCGGTGACGGCGTCCGGGAGCTTCACGAGCTTGTCGGCCTCGACCGCGAGGGCGGAGGCGTACGTGCCGAGCGTGTCACGGATCGCGACGCGGTCGCCGACCTCCAACCCGTCCACGCCCTCGCCCAGCACCTCGATCACCCCGGCGCCGTCGAACCCGACCGGACGCGGCTCGGTGATCGGCGCAGAGGGACGCTTGCCGCTGCGGAGCTTCGCGTCGATGGGGTTGGCGCCGGCCGCCTCGATGCGCACGAGCGCCTCGCCGCGGACGGGCACAGGGTCCGGCACCTCCATGAGGTGCAGGACGGCGGGGGATCCGAACTCGGTGTAGACGATCGCGCGGGTCATTCCCTCAGGCTACCCGGCGGAGGTCACTTCCCCGCGAGCGCCTTGGTGATCCGCTGCGGCGACACCGGCTGCGCGGTCCCGAGGCGCTGGGCGAAGACGCTGACCCGGTATTCCTCCAGCAGCCAGCGCACCTC
Source organism: Microbacterium sp. 1S1 (assembly GCF_008271365.1). Lineage (NCBI taxonomy): Bacteria > Bacillati > Actinomycetota > Actinomycetes > Micrococcales > Microbacteriaceae > Microbacterium > Microbacterium sp. 1S1. The sequence continues at coordinate 3,342,954 of NZ_CP043430.1, read as the reverse complement.
GACGATCGCAGGGGGAGCGTCGGGCGCGAGCGGGATCGTGCCGCCGGCGTCCGCGAACAGCACCGCCATGCGCTCGAACTCGGTCATCCGTGCGCGGTCCTTGCCCGGCTCGTTCGCCAGGGTCTTCAGCCGCTCGATCATGCCGTCGAGGTACCGGGGGAAGTGGGCGAGGCGGTCGACCCCCGCCGCCGCGACGAACCCCGGGTGCAGGAGCCCGGAGAGCTGGGTGCGGATGTCGTTCAGTGGGCCGAGCAGCGACAGGGAGTTCTGCGCTTTGATGCCCCGCTCCACCTCCCGTGCCTTCGTGAGGATGCGGGCGACGAGCGAGACGCAGGCGAAGAGCTCGTCGACGAGCACGGCCGACACCGCGTCCCGCACGCGGGCGAACTCGGCCTCGGTGCGCAAGATGCCGCGATCCCGGTCGTCGGCGGCCCCCGTCGACGCATCGATCACCCGACGGGCGACCGCGGCTCGGCAGTCCTCGATGAGGGCGGCGGCTGAGGGGTACGGTGACGCGGCGAGTGCGAGTTTCTCCTGGCTTGTGAGGTGCTGCTGCACGTACGAGGACGGCGACGGCACCGCGAGCAGGACGAGACGCAGCACGCCATCGCGTGTGGCGGCGGCTGCGGCGTCGGGGGTCGCCTCGACCCGCACCGACACGCTCTTGCCGGCGTCGACGATGGCGGGGTACCCGCGCACCACGCCGCCGGCGACCTTCGTGTCGATGACCGCCGGGAGGTCGCCGAACGTCCACGCCGTCAGGCCGGTCTGCTCGACGGGCGCGGCGGCCACGCGCTCCGCGCCGCGCGGTCCCGGTGCCTCCGCGCGCCCGGGGCGGGCGATGGAGCGGGCGACGCTGGTGCGCGCCCGGTCGGAGAGCTGCGCCTGCAGCGCGGGGAGGTCGCGTCCCGAGCCGACCACGCGTCCCCGCTCGTCGACGGCGCGGAAGTTCATGCGCAGGTGCGCCGGGACCCGTTCGTCGTCGAAGTCGGCTGCCGTCACGAGCTGGTTCGCCAGGGGCTGCACGAGCCGGGCGAGTGCCTCCTTGAGGGTGCGCGGGGGCAGGCCACCGTGCACCTCCGGCCCTTCGTCGGCCAGCGCCGCCCCGAACTTCTCCGCCCAGTCGGCGGCGGGGACCACGTGGCGCCGGATGGCCTTGGGCAGCGCTCGGAGCAGTCCGGTGACGAGCTCGGCGCGGAGCCCTGGCACCTGCCAGTCGAAGCCGCGGTCCTCGATCTGGGCGAGCAGCGGCAGCGGGACCACGACGCTCACGCCGTCGTCGGGGGCGCCCGGCTCGAACCGGTAGGCGAGGCCGAGCACCTGGTCGCCCTGCGTCCACCGGGTCGGGAACTCACGCTGGTCGGCGCGATCCTCGTCGTCGATGAGGTCGCTCTCGCGCATCACGAGCAGCTTCGGCGTCGTCGTCAGCGCCTCGCGCCACCACTTCTCGAACGACCGCACGTCGAACACGTCGGCGGGGATGCGCTCGTCGTAGAAGCGGAAGACGGCCTCGTCGCCGGCCAGGATGTCGCGGCGCCGCTCACGCTCCTCGAGCTTCTCCAGGCGGCGGCGGAGCTCGGCGTTGCTGCGCCAGAACGCGCTGACCCGCTTGTCGATGCGGGAGGGGTCCCATTCGCCCTCGACGAGTGCATGGCGGACAAAGAGCTCGCGCGAGGCGGCGCGGTCGATGCGGGCGAACTGCACACGACGGCGCGGGATGATCTCGACCCCGAACAGGGTGACCTTCTCGAACGCCACGGCAGCGCCGGCGTCCTTGGACCAGTGCGGCTCGGTGACCTGGCGCTTCGCGAGGTCGCCGGCGAGGGGCTCGGCCCAGGCCGGGTCGATCGCGGCGACCGTGCGGGCGAAGGTGCGGGAGGTCTCCACGATCTCGGCGGCCATGACCGCCCGGGGACTCTTCTTGCGCAGCCCCGATCCCGGGAAGATCGAGAACCGGATGCCCCGCGCGCCCCGGTACTCGGTGATCCGGCGGCGGGCGTCCTTCGCGGGCGCGTGGCTCTTCCCCGCGGGCGCCGTGCGCTCGTCGAGGATGCCGAGCTGCGACAGCAGGCCGGACAGCAGCGCGCGGTGGATGGCGTCGGGATCGGCCGCGCCGCCCGGCTCCGCCCCGCGGTCGGGGCTCTTCACGAGGGTCCGCAGCTGCCGGTGCACGTCGAACCACTCGCGGACCCGCACGTAGTTGAGGTGCTCGCTGCGGCACAGCCGCCGGAACGCGCTGGAGCCGAGTTCGCGCTGCCGATCGCGGAGGTGGTTCCAGAGGTTCAGGAGCGTGAGGAAGTCGCTCGTCGGATCGACGAAGCGTGCGTGCAGCCGGTCGGCCTCCTCGCGGCGCTCCTCCGGTCGCTCCCGGACGTCCTGGATGGACAGCCCGGCGACGATCGCGAGCACGTCCCGCAGCACGGACGGGCCCCCCGGGCCGGTCGAGGGACGCTGAGCCTCGATGAGCATCCGCGCGAACCGCGGGTCCATCGGCATGCGGGCGATGTCGCGTCCGATGCGGGTGAGATGGGGGGCGTCTTCCGGCCCGCGGGCCGGGCGAACGGCGCCGAGCTCGGTGAGCAGGTCGAAGGCCGCCTTCACGCCACGGGAGTCGGGCGGGGTGAGGAAGGGGAACGCGGTGATGTCTCCGAAGCCCAGAGCGAGCATCTGCAGGATGACGGAGGCGAGGGACGTGCGCAGGATCTCCGGTTCGGTGAACTCGGGACGCCGCGCGTAGTCCTCCTCGGAGTAGAGGCGGATCGCGATGCCGTCGCTCGTGCGTCCGGCGCGGCCGGAGCGCTGATTCGCGGACGCCTGCGAGATGGCCTCGATGGGCAGCCGCTGCACCTTCGAGCGGTTGCTGTAGCGGGAGATGCGGGCCGTGCCGGTGTCGATGACGTACTTGATGCCGGGCACCGTGAGGCTCGTCTCGGCGACGTTCGTCGCGAGCACGACCCGGCGACGGACGCCGGCCACGGTGCTGCGCTCGAACACCCGGTGCTGCTCTGCGGCGGAGAGCCGGCCGAACAGGGGGAGGACCTCGGTGGGCGAACGGTCCTTCGCGTAGGCGGCGCGCACGGCGTCGGCCGCGTCCCGGATCTCCGCCTCGCCCGGCAGGAAGACGAGGACGTCGCCGCGGGCCTCCCCGTCCAGTTCACGCAGCGCCGCGACGATCGCGCTCACCTCGTCCTCCGGGTCGCCGGGGCCCGGGTCAGCCTCCGCGTTCTCCTCGACGAGCGGACGGTAGCGGATCTCGACGGGGTAGGTGCGCCCCGACACCTCGATGACGGGCGCCGGGGTGCCGTCGGCGGCGGCGAAGTGTCGCGCGAAGCTCTCCGGGTCGATCGTGGCCGAGGTGATGATCACCTTGAGGTCAGGACGCTCCGGGAGGATGCGGGCGAGGTAGCCGAGCAGGAAGTCGACGTTGAGGGAGCGCTCGTGGGCTTCGTCGATGATGATCGTGTCGTAGCGCGTGAGCAGCCGGTCGCGGTGGATCTCGTTGAGGAGGATCCCGTCGGTCATCAGCGCGATCCGGGTCTCGTCGGACACCTTGTCGGTGAAGCGCACCTTGTAGCCGACGAGCGTGCCGAGCTCGACCTGCAGCTCCTCCGCGACGCGCTCCGCGATCGTGCGGGCGGCCAGTCGGCGAGGCTGGGTGTGGGCGATGCGCTCGCGTCCCAGCTCCAGGGCGATCTTCGGCAGCTGCGTGGTCTTGCCGGATCCCGTCGCGCCCGCGACGATGACGACCTGGTGGTCCCGGACGGCGTCGGCGATCTCGTCCCTGGCCGCGCTGACGGGCAGCTCCGGGGGATAGGAGATCACGGGGGAGGACATAGCCCTCCATCGTATGCCGGGATGTACGCGGGGGCCGCCGCGATCGCCGCATACGATCATCGGGTGACGACTGCTCTTCCTCCCGGGCGCTGGTTCCGCGATTTCGGACGCCCCCCGCGCATCCTCGGGCTCGACGTCGCGCGGGGTCTGGCGATCCTGGGCATGGCCGGCGCCCACGTCGGCATGACGGAGGCCTTCCAGTGGGGCGACCCGACCACGTGGACCGACCTCGTGCACGGCCGTTCGTCGATCCTCTTCGCGCTGCTCGCCGGCGTCTCGATCGCCCTCATGACGGGACGGGACGAGCTCCCGGAGCCGGAGCGCCTCCCGGGCATCCGGCTGAATCTCGTCGGCCGTGGTGCCGTGATCTTCCTCATCGGCCTCGCCCTGGAGCTCCTCAACACGCCCATCGCCGTGATCCTCACGCTCTACGGATTGCTCTACGTCGCGGTCATCCCGGTGCTGCGGTGGCGCCCGCGGCGACTGCTCCTCGGTGCCGCGGTCCTCGCTCTCGCCGGGCCTGCGCTGCTCGCCCTGATCAACGCGCTCGCGTTGCAGCCGTACGGCGCGGGCATCGGCTTCGTGCTCTACGGCACCTACCCGATCACGGTGTGGCTGGCCCTCGTGCTGGGCGGCATGGCCCTGGGTCGGCTCCGCGTGCAGAAGAAGCGCACGGCCGTCGTCGCCCTCGTCGTCGGCGTAGTGCTCGCCGCGGTCGGGTACGGCCTGGGCGCCGTCGGAGCGGCGGCCGGTGTGGCCGAGACCGGGTCGATGGCGTCCTCGTCGAGCGAGTACTCCGGGGATGAGAGCACGGGAGGCCTCCCCGGTGGAAGCCTGTCGTCCTTCCTCCCCGACGACCCGAGCCCGGTCTCCGGATGGGAGAGCTACCCGGAGGCCCTCCTCGCGACGGATCCGCTCGGTTCCGTGGTCCGCGCCGTCTTCGCCGTCGACCCGCACAGCGGCGGGACGGCGGAGATCCTCGGTTCCGGGGGCTTCGCGCTTGCAGTGGTCGCCCTGTGTCTGCTGCTCAGCCGCCCGCTGCGCTGGGTGCTGCTGCCCGTGGGTGCTCTCGGCTCCATGCCGCTCACGGCGTACAGTCTGCACGTGGTCTCCGTGGTTCTCGTCGCCGGCCCCGGCGGCTTCGTGTCGGACAACACGTTCTGGGCCGCCACCGCCGTGACGCTGCTGCTCGCGGCGACGCTCTGGTCGATGTTCGTCGGCCGCGGGCCTCTCGAGCGCCTGGTCGGGAAGGGCGCAGCCGCGATGGCCGCGGTACCCCGCCACTGACGCTTTCCGTCATCCGCAGGCCCTACCTGTCATCACAGGTCCTAGGCTGGAGCAATGACCATTCCTGCACTCGAACTGAACGACGGCAACTCCATCCCCCAGTTGGGCTACGGCGTCTTCCAGGTGCCGCCGGCAGAGACCGAGAAGGCGGTGAGCGAGGCCCTCGAGATCGGCTACCGCCACATCGACACCGCGGCGATCTACGGCAACGAGGAGGGCGTGGGCGCGGCCATCGCGTCGTCGGGCATCCCGCGCGACGAGCTCTTCGTGACCACGAAGCTGTGGAACGACCGCCACCACGACGACGAGCCGCGCGCTGCCATCGGCGAGAGCCTCGAGAAGCTCGGCCTCGAGCAGGTCGACCTCTACCTCGTGCACTGGCCGACCCCGGCGAAGGACGACTACGTCCACGCGTTCGCGAAGCTCATCGAACTGCGGGACGCCGGTCTGACCCGCAGCATCGGCGTCTCGAACTTCCTCGTCCCGCATCTGGAGCGCACGGTGAAGGAGACCGGCGTCGTCCCGGCCGTGAACCAGATCGAGCTCCACCCCGCCTACCAGCGCCGCGAGGAGGTCGCCTGGGCGAACGCGAACGGCGTCCGCATCGAGGCCTGGGGTCCGCTCGGCCAGGGCAAGTACGATCTCTTCGGCGCTCCGGCGGTCGCCGATGCGGCTGCGGCGCACGGCGTCACCCCCGCCCAGGCGGTCCTGCGTTGGCATCTGCAGAAGGGCATCATCGTCTTCCCGAAGTCGGTGCGTCCCGAGCGGCTGCGGGAGAACCTCGACGTGTTCGGCTTCGAGCTGACGGATGCCGAGATCGCCGCGATCGACGCTCTCGACCCGCTCGACGGCTCCGGCCGGGTGGGCTCGCACCCCGACGAGGTCAACTGACCAGGAGCCTCGCTCCGGAGCACGAACGTTCCAGATGACGCCCCGTGTCGCTTCCCGCGACACGGGGCGTCCGCGTGGGTACCGTCGAGCGCATGACAGCTCCGCTCCGCGTCGTCGCCGTCTCGGGCTCCCTGCACGAACCGAGCAAGACCACCGCCCTCCTCCGTGCGATCACCGCCGCGGTCGCCGAGCGCGCCCCCGTCGACGCGCGGCTGATCGAACTCACGCAGATCGGGCCGTCCCTCGCCGGTGCTCTGCGCCGTGACCAGCTTCCGCCCGAGGTGGAGGCGTCCCTGCAGGCCATCGAGACCGCCGACCTGCTCATCGTGGGAAGCCCGGTGTATCGCGCCTCGTTCACCGGTCTGTTCAAGCACCTGTTCGATTTCGTCGACCAGTACGCGCTCGTCGGCACGCCGGTGCTCCTCGCGGCGACCGGAGGCGGCGAGCGGCACGCGCTCATGATCGAGCACCAGCTGCGCCCGCTCTTCGCGTTCTTCCAGGCGCTCACCCTGCCGCTCGGGGTGTACGCGAGCACCACCGACTTCGACGGCTACGACGTGGCGACGGAGGTGTTGCGCTCGCGCATCGCCTTGGCCGCCGACCGCGCCCTCCCGCTCGTCGGCTACACCGCGACCCGTCCCGCGGGACTGCTGGTCGGTTGAGCCTGACCCGTCCGGTGGGGCTGCTGCTCGGCTGATCCCGCCCTCACCCCGCGTCCCCGGCGTAGCGTGGGGACATGACGAACCGTCTCGCCGACACCCTCAGTCCGTACCTGCGGGCGCACGCCGACAACCCCGTCGACTGGTATCCGTGGGGGGAGGAGGCGTTCGCCGAGGCCCGCCGTCGCGACGTCCCGATGCTGATCTCGATCGGCTACTCCACGTGCCACTGGTGCCATGTGATGGCGAGGGAGTCGTTCGCCGATCCGGAGACCGCCGCGCGCATCAACGAAGGGTTCGTGGCGGTCAAGATCGACCGCGAGGAGCATCCGCACGTCGACGGCGCCTACATGGCCGCCGCGTCGGCGTTCACGCAGAACCTGGGCTGGCCACTGACGGTGTTCACCACGCCCACCGGCCGCGCGTTCTACGCGGGGACCTACTGGCCGCCCGAGGCACGGCCGACGATGCCCGCGTTCCGCGACGTGCTGGCCGCCGTGCGGGAGGCGTGGACGACGCGCCGCGCGCAGGCCGAGGAGTCTGCGGACGCGGTGACCGCGGCGCTCGCCGAAGCGGCAGCGACCTCAGGGTCAGACGTCCCTGACTCCGCGGCGCTCGCCGAGGCCGCCCGCGGGCTGGCCGCCAGGGAGGACACCGAGTTCGGCGGCTTCGGCGGCGCTCCGAAGTTCCCGGTGGCCACGACCCTGCGATTCCTGCAGGAGCCCCTCATCCGCGAGACCGCCCCGGAGGCGGCGGCCGCAGCAGGGCGCGCGCTCGCGGCGATGGCGGACTCGGATCTGCGTGATGCCGACGGCGGGTTCTTCCGCTACGCGACCAGGCGGGACTGGACGGTGCCGCACTACGAGCGCATGCTGACCGACAACGCCCAGCTGCTCGAGGTCGCCCTCGACGCCGGGGACGAGGAGACGGCCCGCGGCATCGCCCGCTTCCTGCTCGGCACGCTCCGGCGGGAGGGCGGCGGCTTCGGGGCCGCCCAGGACTCCGAGTCATGGATCGACGGCATCCGCAGCGAGGGCGGCTACTACCTCCGCCCGGTCGCGGAGCGCGCCGACCTGGAGCCGCCGGCGGTGGACGGCAAGGTGATCACCGGCTGGAACGGCCTCGCGATCGCCGCGCTCGCTCGGGCCGGCGCCGCGCTCGGCGAGGACGCGTGGATCGCCGCGGCCGCAGACGCCGCCGCTGCCGTCCTCGGCACCAATCGCGGCCCGGACGGCGCTCTCGTCCGCGCGTCACTGGACGGGCGGTCCTCCGCCGCCGTGGCGACCCCGGCCGACCTCGCCCTCCTCGCCGACGGCCTGTTCGCCCTCGCGGCAGCGACGGGCGACGTCGCTCCGGCGGTCACGGGTCGCGACCTCCTCGACGAGGTGCTGGACGGCGCCGCGGGGGACGACCCGCTGCTCCGCGCGCAGGGCATCGCCGCCTCGCCCGACCACACCGATGGCGACCTTCCCTCCGACTCGGCGGCAGTCGCGCAGGCCGCGCTCACCGCCTGGCGTCTCGGGGCGGGGGACCGCTACCGCGCGGCGGCGGCCGAGCGGGTGGAGGCACTCGCCTCCCGGGCGCTCGCGCAGCCCTTCGCCCACGGCAGCCTGCTGCGGGTCGCCGCCGGTCTCGCCGCCGCGCCCCGTCAGCTCGTCGTGGTGACGGAGGAGTCCGGCGGAGCACTCGCCGCCGCCGCCCGCGGAGCCGATGCCGAGGTCGTCGCGGTCGTCACCCCCGCCCAGGCCGCCGCGTTCGCCGCCGCGGGGTTCGAGCTGTTCGCGGGTAAGGCGGCGGGGCCAGAGCGCGCCTACGACTGTCGTGCCTTCGTGTGCCGCCTTCCGGTGAGTGATCCGGCCGAGGTGTCCCGCGCACGGTGAGACCGGGGTCGCCCCGCCGTGTGACGCGGTGACACACGCTCCCGGGGTCAGTCCTGTGCATTCTGCCTACCGAGAGGCGTCCGGCTGCCCATCGAGTGCGCGCGATGCGCAGCTTCGGCTGCACGGTTTGCCCAGCGCCCGCCATCCGTTCTAGGGTGACGCGACCCCTCTCGGATCACAGCAAGGATGCTCTGACGATGACTCTTTCCACCCGCGCCGGTCTCGACGCCGTGCCCGCGTATCGGCAGGGGCGCTCCGCCCCGGCCGGTGCCTCCAAGCTCTCCTCGAACGAGTCGCCGCACCCGCCGCTGCCGTCCGTCGTGCGCGCGGTGCAGGATCGGGTCGCCGGCATCCACCGCTACCCCGACATGAGCGCCTCCGCGGTCCGGGAGGCGCTCGCCGCGCGGTACGCCGTAGATCCGGCCCAGGTCACCGTCGGCGCCGGGTCGGTGGAGATCGCAGCCCAGCTCATCCACGCGGTCGCCGGCCAGGGCGATGAGGTCGTGTTCGCATGGCGGTCTTTCGAGGCCTACCCCTCGCTCGTCCGGATCGCCGGCGCGACGCCCGTCGCCGTGCCGCTGAATGCGGATCACGCACACGACCTCGACGCCATGCTCGCGGCGATCACGCCACGCACGCGTCTCGTGTTCGTGTGCAACCCGAACAACCCGACCGGTACCGTCGTCGACGCCGCGGCCCTGGAGCGCTTCGTCTCCGCCGTGCCGCACGACGTCCTCGTCGTCATCGACGAGGCCTATGTGCACTTCGACCGCACGAACAGCCGCGGTGCGGGCATCGAGTTGTTCCGCCGGCACCCCCACGTCGCGGTGCTGCACACGTTCTCCAAGGCCTACGGCCTGGCTGGGCTCCGCATCGGCTACGCGATCGCTCCGACCGAGGTCGCCGAGGCACAGCGCAAGGTGGCCGTGCCGTTCGGGGTCACCGACCTCGCTCAGGCCGCAGCCCTCGCCTCGCTCGCCGCGGAGGACGAGCTCGCCGTCCGCATCGATGAGGTCGTCGCGCAGCGCGATCGGCTGTACACCGTGCTCACCACAGCCGGGTGGCCCGCCGTCCGCTCGCAGGCCAACTTCGTCTGGGTTCCTGCGGGGGAGCGCACCGCCGAGCTCGACGCGCTCCTGCACGCCGGGGGCGTGGTCGCCCGTGCCTTCCCGGGGGAGGGCATCCGCATCTCGTCCGGCTCCGCCGTCGACATCGACCGCGTCGAGGCTGCCCTCGCCGCAGCCTCCGGCCGCGACACCGCGCACGACTCCGACCACGACTCCGACCACGATTCCGACCTGATGGAGGTGGGCGCATGACCACCGAGGTCCCCGTCACGACGACGACCACGAAGGGGCTGCACCCGGGCCTCACCCGCCGCCAGATCTCCATGATGGGGCTCGGCGGGGCGATCGGCGCCGGCCTGTTCGTCGGCTCCGGCCAGGCGATCAGCATCGCCGGCCCGGCCGTGCTCATCTCCTACCTCGTCGCGGGCGGCATCGTCGTGCTCGTGATGGCGATGCTCGCCGAGATGGTCGCAGCTCGCCCGAGCTCCGGTGCCTTCAGCTCCTACGCCCAGAAGGCCATGGGTCGCAGTGCCGGCAGCGCGGTGGGCTGGCTCTACTGGATCCAGCTCATCGTCGTGATCGCCGCCGAGGCGACCGGCGCGGCCGGAATCGTGGCGAACTGGGTTCCGGGCGTCCCCGCGTGGGTGTGGGTGCTCGTGTTCGTGGTGGCCCTCACCGTGGTCAACCTGTTCGGCGTCCGCAACTACGGCAACTTCGAGTTCTGGTTCGCGGCGATCAAGGTCGCCGCGATCATCGCGTTCCTCGTCGTCGGCGTGTGTGCGATCGTCGGGCTCATTCCCGGCGTGCCCGCGACCGGGATCTCGAACCTCGTGGACCAGGGCGGCTTCGCCCCGCACGGGATCACGGGCATCGCGGCGGCGCTCCTCATCGTCGTCTTCGCGTTCGGCGGCACCGAGGTCGTCGCCATCGCTGCGGCCGAGTCGGACGACCCCTCGCGCAACATCCGCCGGATCGTGCGCGAGGTGCTCGTCCGCATCCTCATCTTCTACGTCGGCTCGATCTTCGTCATCGTCGCGGTGCTCCCGTGGGACGACCCCGCCGTGCAGGCCGGTCCGTTCTCGGCCGTCCTCGACACGCTGAACGTGCCGGGAGTCGGCCTCGTCATGGACCTCATCGTGGTGATCGCACTGCTCTCGGCCATGAACGCCAACATCTACGGCGCCTCCCGGATGGCGTACTCGCTGGGAGAACGCGGGCTGGCGCCGCTGTCGGTCACCCGGACGAGCTTCAAGGGCGTGCCGTTCGTCGCCGTCCTCGCCTCCGTGGCCTTCGGCTTCGTCACCGTCGGGCTGAACTGGGCGTTCCCCGACGTCGTGCTCCCGGCTCTGCTCAACGTCGTGGGGTCGACCCTGCTGGTGATCTGGACGGCGACGGCCATCTCGCAGATCGTGCTGCGGCGACGTGCGGACCGTGCAGGCGAGGCGATGCCCATGCGGCTCTGGGGGTTCCCGTGGGTGTCGTGGCTGTGTCTGGTGCTGCTCGCCGCAGTCATCGCGCTCGCGATGATCGACCCGGCCGCGCGCACCCAGCTGCTGCTCACGCTCGGACTCACCGCCGTGCTGCTCGTCGTCGCCCGCCTGACGCGCGGCGTCTCGCGCCCCGGGATCGTCAAGGAGTGACGTGCGGATCGATCGCCTCGACGCCGAGCTGATCCGGTTGCTGACGGAGTCGCCGCAACTGCCGATCCTGGAGTGCGCGCGCCGGCTGGGGGTCGCTCGCGGGACGGCCACCAGCCGCCTCGCGCGGCTGCACGAGGGTGGGGTCATCGAAGCGATCGTGCCCCGCATCGACCCCGGCGGCTTCGGCTACGGTGTCGTGGCGTTCTGCCTCGTCGAGATCGATCAGAAGATCGGACACGACGATGTGGCGAGCGCCCTCGCGGACGCGGTGCCGGAGATCGTCGACATGCACACGGTGACCGGGGCGAGCGACATGCAGCTCCGGCTCGTCGCACGCGACGCGACCCAGCTCCAGGAGGTGTTGGACCGGGTCGCCCTGGTGCCGGGCGTCGCACGGACCGCATCGTCGATCGCCATGCGCACACATCTGTCCGGACGCGTGCTCCCGCTCGTGGAGCACGTGGCCGACGCGACGTCGTAGCCGGGTCGCGGCCGGTCAGACCCACCCGGGAAGCCAGTTGTGCAGGCGCCAGAAGTCGTACGGCACGCTCATCCCGGTCCACAGCGGCAGGAAGAACGCCGAGACGAGGACGACGACGCCGAGGAAGATCAGCACCGTCCGCTCGCCGGACTGACGGCGCGGGAGCGGATCCTCCCGGCGTCCGGCGATGATCCGCAGCGTGACCGTGAGGGCGAGCACGAGGAACGGCATCATCACCACGGTGTAGAACTGGAAGATCGTGCGCTCCGGGAACATCAGCCAGGGCAGGTAGGTCACCGCGAGTCCCACGAGTGGCAGGCTGAGGGCCGGGCCGACGGGCTGTCGCGTGATCCAGCCGCGGACGAGGCGGAAGAGCAGGTAGACGCTGGCCGCGACGCCGCCGTACCAGATGAGCGGGTTGGGGACGGCCGAGATCACGCCGATGCAGTGGTCGACGCCGCAGCCGGTGGGGTCGCTGTCGACCCACACCGCTGTCGGGCGGAGCAGGAAGGGCCACTCCCATGCCGGGCTCGCGTACGGGTGCCCGCGGGTGAGACCCACGTGGAAACCGAGCATCGCCTGGTGATAGTTCCACAGGGCGACGAGAGGGTTCGGATCGCTCCCGCGGTCGTAGCCGTTCGCCGTCACCAGCCACCCGGTCCAGCTCGCGAGGTAGACCGCGAGCGCGGGGAGGACGAGGAGGACGAAGGACACCGGACCCTGGCGGAACACCGCGGAGGCGGGCCAGACGACGACCCCGCCGCGTCGTCGGGCGAGGGCGTCGGTGATGACGACGTAGAGGCCGAAGCCGGCGAGGACGTAGAGCCCCGACCACTTCACCGCCGCGGCCGCCCCGAGCGCGAGGCCGGCGGCGACGAGCCAGGGACGGCGCCACAGGATCGGTCCCCAGAGAGGGTGTTCGTCAGAGGGATTCCGGCGCTCGAGCAGGGGAATCGTGCGCTGGCGATCGACCAGGACGAACAGCACGCCGAGCAGCACGAAGAACGTGAGGATGCCGTCGAGCAGGGCTATCCGGCTCATGACGATGCTGAGGCCGTCGATCGCGAGCAGCGTGCCCGCTACGGTCGCCGCCACGACCGAGCCCGTCAGGCGGCGGGCGATCAGGTAGACCAGCAGCACCGAGGCCGCCCCGAGCAGGGCGGTCGCGAGACGCCAGCCGGCGCTGTTGTCCGGGCCGCCGATGGCCATGCCCAGCGCGATGAGCCACTTCCCGAGCGGCGGGTGCACGATGAACGCGCCCTTGTTCGTCAGCGGAAGCTCCTGCAGGGTGACGAAGGCATCGTTCGCGTTCTCGCCCCACACCCCCTCGTAGCCGAGGGTCCAGAGCGACCAGGCGTCCTTGACGTAGTACGTCTCGTCGAAGGCGAGCTGGTGCGGATGGCCGACGTTGGCCAGCCGCAGCACGGCCGCGAGGGCGGTGACCAGCAACGGGGCCAGCCAGCCGATCGCCCGACCCCAGTCCGGATCGTGCAGGACGCGGTCGCGCAGCCGTCCGTAGCGTGTGAGCCGCTCCTCGGGAGCGGGCAGCAGGGGCTCGGGCGCGGTCACCGCTCCAGCCTAGACACACTCGGCGTTGCGCTCCCGGTGCGCCGGCTCCCATCCCGCCTCGACGCTCCCGCTCCGGGCCCACGCCTAAGCTGGGCGGGTGATCATCCTCGCCGCGACCCCGATCGGAAACCTCGGCGATGCGTCGCGGCGTCTCGTGGAGGTGCTGGAGAACGCGGAGATCGTCGTCGCGGAGGACACCCGCACCACGCAGCGACTGTTGCAGGCCCTGAAGATCGAGAATCGGCCGCGCCTGATCGCGTTGCACGACCACAACGAGAAGCAGAAGGCGGGCGAGCTCGCCGCGCTCGCCGCGGACACCGACCTCGTGGTCCTCAGCGATGCGGGAATGCCGACCGTGAGCGACCCCGGATACGGTCTCGTCGCCGAGGCCGTGGCGCAGGGGGTCACGGTGACGGCGATCCCGGGCCCCAGCGCAGTGCTCATGGCCCTCGCGATCTCGGGACTGCCGACGGACCGCTTCACGTTCGAGGGGTTCCTTCCGCGGAAGCCGGGGGAGCGCCGAGCGACCCTCTCCGCCCTCGCCGCCGAGCCCCGCACGATGGTGTTCTTCGAGTCGCCCTCGCGCCTGGCGACGACCCTGACCGACATGGGGGCCGCCTTCGGTGCGGATCGCCGGATCGCCGTGTGCCGGGAGCTCACGAAGCTGTACGAGGAGGTCCGTCGCGGCACCGCATCCGATCTCGCCGCCTGGGCCGCGGACGGGGTCAAGGGCGAGATCGTGGTGGTCGTCGAGGGGGCGCCGCGGCGGGAGGCCTCCCCGGAGGACGCCCTGGCCCAGGTGCAGGCCCTCGTCGCGGACGGCACCCGGCTGAAGGATGCGGCTTCCGAGGTCGCGGCCCAGACGGGCTTGTCCTCCCGGGACCTCTATCAAGCCGCCCTGGCCGCCCGGTCGCGATGACCTCCGTCGCGGATTCGCACTCGGGTCGCAGGGGTCCCGGGGAGGGCTGCGACGGGGGCCCGGATCTGCGACGTCTGGCCGGGACGGGTTCCGTCGCTGATTCGCACTCGGGTCGCAGGGATTCCGGGGAGGGCTGCGACGGGGGCCCGGATCCGCGACGTCCGGCCAGCGTGGGTTCCGTCGCGCGGGCCTACGACGAGAGGGCCGCGGAGTACCGGGAGGTCGCGGGCGCCCTGGGCCAGATGGATCCACGCGACCGGGAACTCATCCGACGGTGGCGAGACGAGACCCCGGGGCGGCTGCTCGACGCGGGATGCGGTCCCGGTCATTGGACGGCCTTCCTCCACGGGGACGGCGGTGTGGGGCTCGGGACCCGGCACGAGGTCGAGGGGATCGACCTCTCCGTCGCTTTCATCGATGGGGCGAGGGCGACGTATCCGCACCTCCGCTTCCACCACGGCTCATTCCGTACGCTGCCGCACGCATCGGGCACCGTCGGCGGTGTCCTCGCGTGGTACTCCGTGATCCACACGCCTCCGGTCGAGCTCCCGGAGGTGCTCGGCGAGTTCGCGCGGGTCCTTGCTCCCGGCGGCGATCTGCTCCTCGGCTACTTCGTCGGCGAGCCTCGCGTCGCCTTCGCCCATGCCGTCGCTCCTGCGTATTTCTGGACCGCGGAGGCCCTGTCTCCGCTCCTGGCCGCTGCCGGCCTCGAGCTGCAGTGGTCCGAGACCCGCGAGCGCGAGCCGGGCGAGATCAGCTCCCGCCCTCACGGTGCTCTCCGCGCCCGTCGCTCCTGACCCGCCGCCCGCGCGGTCGCAGATCCGCACCGTGTCGCAGGATCCTGCGAGCTCTCTGCGATACCGACGTGAATCTGCGCCCGCACGCGGGAGGGGAAGGGGGCAAGGGGAGGGATAGGGGGAACGGGAGTCTGGGGAGACTGTCCTACGCTGACAGGACCAGGACCAGGACCAGGACCGGGACCAGAACCAGGTCCCGAACGAGAACCAGGCCCAGAACCAGAACCAGAACCCGGGCCAGAACCAGAACCGCGACCGAAAGGAGCCGCCCGTGAGCAAGGCCGCGACCGTGTACGACGTCGCCGCCCGCGCCGGCGTATCGATCGCGACCGTGTCGCGCGTGCTGCGCTCGCCGGAGGCCGTCCGTCCGGTGACCCGCGAGCGGGTGCTCGACGCGGTCTCCGCGCTGGGCTACGTCCCGAGCGGCAGCGCCCGGGGGCTCGCCGAGCGCCGGACGGGAGTGCTCGGGCTGTACTTCCCCGGCTTCGACGCAGCGGAGGACGCTCCGCCGCTCGACGTGCTGTCGGCCGCAGCCCGCCCGCCGTTCACCGTGGTGTCCGAGGAGGACGAGGCGGGGACGGGACACTCCTCGATGCTGTTCCTCGACGAGGTCCTCCGCGGCGCCGAGCTGGAGGCGTGGAAGCAAGGCTTCGTGCTCATGGTGGGTGTCGGTCGCGACGACCCCGATCGCTCGACCGTCCGCGACATGGCCGGCCGGGTGGACGGGCTCATGGTGCTCGCGCGCAGCGTGCCGGACGAGGTGCTCGCCCGACTGGGGCGGCGCATCCCGGTGGTCGTGCTGTCCGGACCGTCGCGGGGCGATGCCTACGACCATGTCACGGTGAGCAACGCCGAGGCGATGGGGGAGCTCACCCGCCATGTGCTGTCGCAGGTCGGGGACGGGGAGATCGTCTTCCTCGCCGGGCCGGCCGACTCGCCAGACGCGGAGCAGCGGTGGGACGGTGTGTCGACCGCGCTCGCCGCGGCGGGTCGTGATCGGGCAGCGGTGCGCGTGCTGCGGGGCGACTTCACGAGAGCCTCCGGGCGTCGGGCAGGGGAGGAGCTCGCTCGCCAGGGGGTGCCCGCCGCGCTGATCGCCGCCAATGACCAGATGGCGCTCGGCGCCATGGACGTGTTCCGCAGTGCCGGGGTGCGGGTGCCGGACGACGTGCTCGTCACCGGGTTCGACGGCATCGAGGCCGCGACCCTGGCCTCGCCGCCGTTGACCACGATCCGTCAGCCGATGATCGACCTGGGACGCGCCGCCGTGCAGGTTCTGGCCCGCCGACTGGAGCAGCCGGAGGCTCCGCCGCGCACCACGCGCCTCCCTCTCCAGATCCTGCTCCGGCAGAGCTCCACCCGCCCGTCCTGAGCGGCGACGGTCCGCCGCCCGAGACGGGGACCGCACGGCGCGGGGGTTGCCGACTGAAAATGTATGCGCTTACAATCGAGGGACGGCTCCGGCCGGCAGGACTCCCCACTCCCCGGGGCGCCCTTCATGACAGAGACGACATGAGGTCATCCAGTGGCAGAGACGCACACCTTCCGACGCTGGCGCCGCGCCGCCGTCGTGGGGCTCGCGGCGGCAGCGGTCGCGCTCAGCGGCTGCAGCATCCAGATCAGTTCGCAGCCCGACCCGTCGATCGGCGACGACACGATGCTCATCAACGCCGACAAGGGCAATCCGTTCTTCACGCAGAACTTCAACCCCTACCTCACGAACACCCGGACGGCTTCCCGGTGGATCTACGAGCCGCTCATCCTCGTGAATCCGCTCGATGGCGAGCTCACACCCTGGCTGGCCTCCGCATGGACGCAGCCCGACGCCCGCACGATCGTCATGACGGTCCGCGATGACGTGGAATGGAGCGACGGCGAAGCCCTCACGCCGGAGGACGTCGCCTTCACGTTCCAGCTCATCAAGGACGAGCCCTCGCTCGACATCAAGGGCGCGTGGCAGCACATCGACCGCATCGAGGTCGAGGGCGACGATGTGATCTTCCACCTGCAGGGGGAGGACGCCCCGTCGCTCTCGATCATCGGGCAGACCATGATCGTCCCCGAGCACCTGTGGGCCGACGTGAAGGACCCGGCCACCTGGCGGAACGAGGAGCCGGTCGGCAGCGGCCCGTTCGTGCTCGGCAACTACAACGACCAGCAGTATTCGATGGACCGCAACCCGGACTACTGGCAAGCGGACAAGATCGAGATCGAGCACATCATCCTGCCCGCCACGAACACCCAGCTCGACACCGTGACCCGCGGCTACGACTGGGCGTACTCGTTCATCTCCGACGTCGAGGGCACGTGGGGCGCGGCGAGTCCCGACAACACCTGGTGGTTCCCGCCGGGCGGCGTCATCTCGCTCGTGCCGAATCTCGAGGTCGCCCCGTTCGACGACGTGAACGTCCGCCGCGGGATCGCCCTCGCGCTCGACCGGGAGGAGATCGCGGAGACCGCCTCGGAGGGGTACATGGAACCCGCCGGGCAGACCGGGCTCATCCTGCCCAACCAGGAGCAGTACCTCGACCCGGAGATCCCGGATCAGGGCATGCTCGCGCAGGACCGCGACGCCGCGCTCGCGGCGTTCGCCGAGTCGGGCTACACGCTCCAGGGCGACCAGCTCGTCGGCCAGGACGGGAAGCAGCTCGCCTTCTCGCTGACCACCGCCAACGGGTTCTCGGACTGGACCCGCGCGGCCCAGACCGTGCAGCGCCAGCTCGCGGACGTCGGGGTCAAGGTGTCGCTCAAGCTCCCGCAGCCCGCGGGCTACCAGAGCGCGATCGGCACCGGCGACTTCGAGATGGCCATCGGCGGCATGGGCAACGGTGACGTCTACCAGGCGTACAACAGCCTGCTCTCCAGCGACTTCTACGTGCCGGCGGGGGAGGTCACGACCAACAACTTCCAGCGCTACCGTTCTGCGGAGGCCGACGCCCTCCTGGAGGAGTACCGGGCGACCATCGACCCCGAGCGGCAGACCGAGATCGTGCACGAGCTGCAGAGCATCGTCTATGAGGAGATGCCGGTGATCGGCATGTACTACGGCGGGATCTGGGGCCTGTTCAACGACGCGAAGTTCACCGGCTGGCCCTCCGCGGACGATCCGTACATGATCCCGCAGAACTACGATTCGGCACCGCTGATGATCTTCACGCACCTGAAACGAGCGGACGGGGGAGACCGGTGAAGTACGTCCTCCAGAAGATCGGCCTGTTCCTGCTCACCCTGTGGGCGGCGATCACCCTGAACTTCTTCCTCCCGCGACTGATGCCCGGCTCGCCCGCCGACGCCGCGATCGCCAAGCTCTCCCAGAACGGCCCGGTCTCGGACGCCACCCGTGCCGCGATCGAAGCGCAGCTCGGCGTGCCGACCGGCTCGGTGTGGGACCAGTACGTGGCGTACCTCGGCCAGGTCGTGAGGCTCGACTTCGGCGTCTCGTACACGTTCTATCCGCAGACCGTGTCGAGCATGGTCTCCACCGCGCTGCCGTACACGCTCGGTCTCGTCGGGATCGTCACGATCCTCGCGTTCGTCATCGGCACGCTGATCGGAGTGATGGCCGCGTGGCGACGCGGGACCTGGCTGGACTCGCTACCCACGCTGACCGGGTCGTTCCTCAGCACGTTCCCGTACTTCTGGACGGCGCTGCTGCTGCTGTTCTTCCTCGGCTACGTGCTGCACTGGTTCCCGACCACCGGCGCCTACTCGGCGACGACCACCCCGGGGTTCACCTGGGACTTCATCGTCGACCTCGTCCGGCACGCGTTCCTCCCGGCCCTGACGATCCTGCTCACCTCGCTCGGCGGCTGGATCATCGGCATGCGCAACGCGATGATCAACACTCTCGGCGAGGACTACATCACCTTCGGCGAGGCGAACGGCCTCCGCGGCCGCACCATCGCGCTCCGCTACGCCGCCCGCAACGCGATCCTGCCCAACCTCACCGGCTTTGGGCTCACGCTCGGCGGCGTGGTGGGCGGTTCCATCCTCGTCGAGCAGGTGTTCGGCTACCCCGGCATCGGCTACCTGCTGTTCAACGCCGTGATCGGGCAGGACTACCCGCTCATGCAGGCGCTCTTCCTGATGATCACCGTGAGCGTGCTCATCGCCAACTTCCTCGTGGACATCCTCTACGGGGTTCTCGACCCGAGGACTCGCCGATGACTACCACCATGAACGTCAAAGTCCCCACCGACCGCATCGCGGCACCCAGCCCCTGGCGCGCCTTCGGCCGTATGGTCGGCACCCTGTGGTCGAACGGCAAGGCCCGCATCGGCCTCTGCCTCCTCGCGTTCTTCGTGCTCGTCGCCGTGTTCGCCCCGCTCCTGGCCCCGTACGGACCGAAGGAGAACGGATTCCCGCGCAATGCCGACGCTTCGTGGGAGCACTGGCTCGGCACGACCGCCGCGGGGGAGGACGTGCTCAGCCAGCTCATCTACGGCGCGCAGGTCAGCCTGCTCGTGGGATTCGCGGCCGGGCTCCTCTCCACGATCGTGGCCGTGCTGATCGGTCTGAGCTGGGGGTACATGCGCGGCTTCGCGGGCGAGGTCGTCGGATTCATCGTGAACCTCTTCCTCGTGATCCCCGGTCTGCCGCTGATGATCGTGATCGCCGCCTACCTGCAGAACGGCGGCATCCTCATGATCATCGCCGTGATCGTCGTGACCGGTTGGGCCTGGGGTGCGCGCGTGCTGCGCAGCCAGACCCAATCCCTCCGTGGCAACGACTTCGTCACCTCGGCCCAGTTCTCCGGCGACAGCAGGGCTCGCATCGTCTTCCGCGAGATCCTGCCGAACATGACCTCGATCATCGCCGGCACCCTCTTCGGGGCGGCGACGGCGGCGATCCTCGCCGAGGCGGGCCTGGAGTTCCTCGGTCTCGGCGACTCGAGCATCGTCTCCTGGGGCACGATGCTCTACTGGGCGCAGAACTCGAACTCCCTGCTCACGGGCCAGTGGTTGCTGTTGTTCGCGCCCGGTCTGTGCATCGCGCTGCTCGCGCTCAGCCTCACACTCATCAACTTCGGCGTGGACGGCATCTCCAATCCGCGCCTCCGCGAAGGGAAGGGCCGATGAGCGCCATGGAGCACGACGACATCCTCCTCGACGTCCAGTCGCTGTCCGTGGAGTACGCCTCCCCGGGGCAGGAGCCGGTGCCGGCCGTGCGCGACGTGTCGTTCGCGCTCCGGCGCGGCGAGTTCGTCGGGCTCGTCGGCGAGTCCGGCTCAGGTAAGTCCACGTTGGGCTTCGCGCTCACGCGGCTGCAGAAGCCGCCGGCTCGCATCAGCGGCGGACGCATCCTGTTCGACGGCCGCGACATCCGCGAGCTCGACGCGGAAGAGCTGCGGCGCCAGCGGCAGGGCGGCTTCGCGATGGTGCTGCAGTCCGGCATGAACGCCCTCAACCCGGTGCGCACGGTGGGCAACCACTTCCGTGACATCTTCGCCGCGCACGGCCACGTGCCGGCGGAGCATCGCCAGGCCCGCGCACGCGAGCTCGTCGGCAAAGTGGGGTTGAAGCCGCAGGTGCTCGACCGGTATCCCGGGGAGCTGTCCGGCGGCATGCGACAGCGCGCCTCGATCGCCCTCGCCCTCTCGCTCGAACCCCAGCTGATGGTGTTCGACGAGCCCACCACAGCCCTCGACGTGCTCGTCCAGCACGCGGTCATGGACACGATCCAGGAGCTGCAGCGGTCGGAGCACTTCACCGCGATCCTCATCAGCCACGACCTGGGCATCGTCCTCGAGGCGACCGACCGGGTGATGGTGATGCACGAGGGGCGCATCGTGGAGGACGCGCCGAGCCAGGACATCCTGCACCGTCCGCAGGACGAGTACACCCGGATGCTGCTCAGCCACTACGCCGACCCGCGGGCCGAGAAGATCGAGATCCCCGGGTTCGTCGACCTCGGCACTCGGCGTCGGGAGGGCCGCAGCCGCACGGACGTCACCGAGACCCTGCCGACCGTGTCGCCGCGGGACGCCCGCCGGGCCGATGCCGCGATCGTCGTGGACCGCGTGACCAAGCGCTATCCGGCACCGCGCCGCGGTCAGGACCCCGTCGTCGCGGTCGACGACGTGTCCTTCCGCCTCGAGCCGGGAGAGGCGCTGGCCTTGGTCGGCGCCTCCGGCTCGGGCAAGTCGACCATCGCGAAGATGCTCACCGGGGTCGAGAAGCCGACCTCCGGAAGCATCCGCTTCGGCGACACCGACGTCGCGTCCTTGAAGCGGCGCGGACTCCGCGACCTCCGCAAGGACGTGCAGATGGTGTTCCAGGACCCGTATGCGGCCCTGAACCCGCTGCACACCGTCGAATACGCCCTCACCCGCCCGGTCGTGAACTACACGCGGCTGCGCGGTGCCGAGGCCAGGGCCCGCGTCCTCGAGCTGCTGGAGACGGTGGGTCTGACGCCCGTCGAGCAGTTCGCGGCCAAGCTGCCGCACCAGCTCTCCGGCGGGCAGCGGCAGCGCGTGGTGATCGCCAGGGCGCTCGCGAGCGACCCGCAGGTGCTCATCGCGGACGAGCCGGTGTCGATGCTCGACGTCTCGCTCCGCGCCGGTGTGCTCGCGCTGCTGGAGGACCTTCGCGAACGGTGGGGCATCAGCATGCTCTACATCACCCACGATCTACTGAGCGCGCGTCTGGTCACCGAGAACATCCTCGTGCTCAACAGCGGCCGCGTCGTCGAGCGGGGCGAGACCTCCCAGGTGCTGCAGCATCCGGAGGACCCGTACACGGTCGAGCTCCTCGACGCCGTGCCGAACCCGGCCCGCGCCCGCTGACGCGCGCCGAACGACTGCAAGAAAGAGAGAGGAGCGCATCCGTGCTCGCATTCCCCGACGGCTTCCTCTGGGGCGCCGCGACCGCCGCCCATCAGGTGGAGGGCAACAACACCACGAGCAACTGGTGGGCGATGGAACACGCCCCCGACTCGCCCATGGTCGAGCCCTCCGGTGACGCCGCCGACCACTTCCACCGCTACCCGGAGGACATGCGCCTGCTCGCCGAGGCGGGGCTGAACTCCTACCGCTTCTCGGTCGAGTGGGCGCGGATCGAGCCCGAACGCGGCTTCATCTCCCGGGCGATGCTCGACCACTATCGCCGCATGATCGACACCGCCAGGGAGAACGGGCTGGACCCGACGGTCACCCTCATGCACTTCACGGTGCCGCAGTGGTTCCAGAAGGACGGCTTCTGGCGTGCGGACGACGCGGTCGACCTGTTCTCCCGCTACGTCGAGACCGTGCTGCCGATCCTCGACGGCGTGCGCTACGTGTGCACGATCAACGAGCCGAACATCGCGGCGATGCTCGCCGGGGGAGAGGACGCGGCGAACCTCGTCGCCTACGGCCTGCCGAACCCGGACCTCGGCGTCGCGGACACCCTGCTGACGGCCCACCGGCGCGCGTCCGAGATCCTGCACACGGTACCGGGCGTACAGGCGGGCTGGACGATCGCGACCCAGGCGTTCCACTCCACCGGCGAGCCCGGCGCGGACGAGATGCTCGCCGCGTACGGCGACCCGCGCGACCACTGGTACCTGGAGCAGTCCGCCGGCGACGACTTCGTCGGCGTGCAGGCCTATACCCGCACCTTCATCGGCCCGGAAGGACCGCTTCCCGTGTCGCCGGATGTGGAGACGACGCTTACCGGCTGGGAGTTCTTCCCCGAGGCCCTCGAGCTGGGCGTGCGCAGCGCGTGGGAGCGCAGCGGCGGTGTTCCGGTGCTCGTCACGGAGAACGGCATCGCGACGGCCGACGACACCCGGCGCATCGCCTACACGCAGGGAGCGCTGGAGGGGCTGCATCGCGCCATCAGCGACGGCATCGAGGTCCGCGCCTACCAGCACTGGAGCGCGCTGGACAACTACGAATGGGCGAGTGGCTTCCGGCCGACCTTCGGTCTCATCGGCTTCGACCACGAGACCTTCGAGCGGTTCCCGAAGCCCTCGCTGGCCTGGCTCGGCGAGGTCGCCCGCCGCAATGGCCTCTGACGGGCCGCGCGGCGTAACCACGGGCATGGGGGCACCTAGAATTGTCCCCATGCCCGCTGGCGACTCCTTCTACATCACCACGCCCATCTACTACCCCTCTGATGTGCCCCACATCGGTCACGGGTACACGACGGTGGCCGTCGACACCCTCGCACGGTGGCACCGCCAGGCGGGCGACGACACCTGGATGCTCACCGGCACGGACGAGCACGGTCAGAAGATGCTGCGGGCGGCGGCCGCGAACGGCGTCACCCCGCAGGAGTGGGTCGACAAGCTCGTCAGCGAGAGCTGGTTCCCGCTGCTCAAGACCCTCGACGTCGCGAACGACGACTTCATCCGGACCACGCAGGAGCGGCACGAGACCAACGTGCAGACGTTCTTCCAGCGGCTCTACGACCGCGGGTACATCTACGCGGGCGAGTACGAGGCGCTCTACTGTGTGGGCTGCGAGGAGTTCAAGCCGGAGTCCGAGATCGTCGACGGCACGGGGCCTTTCGAGGGGCTGAAGGTCTGCGCCATCCACTCCAAGCCGCTGGAGCTGCTGCAGGAGAAGAACTACTTCTTCAAGCTCAGCGAGTTCCAGGACCGCCTGCTCGAGCTCTACAAGACCGAGCCCGACTTCGTGCGCCCTGACTCGGCGCGCAACGAGGTCGTGTCGTTCGTGAGCCAGGGTCTCAAGGACCTCTCGATCTCCCGCTCGACCTTCGACTGGGGCATCCCGCTGCCGTGGGACGAGTCGCACGTCATCTACGTGTGGGTCGACGCGCTGCTCAACTACGCAACGGCCGTCGGCTACGGCTCCGACGAGGAGACGTTCGCGCGCCGCTGGCCCGCCTACCACGTCGTCGGCAAGGACATCCTCCGCTTCCACGCCGTCATCTGGCCTGCGCTGCTGATGGCGGCGGGGCTCGACGTGCCGAAGGGTGTGTTCGCGCACGGCTGGCTGCTGGTCGGCGGCGAGAAGATGTCGAAGTCGAAGCTCACCGGCATCGCGCCGACCGAGATCACCGACGTCTTCGGCTCCGACGCCTACCGCTTCTACTTCCTGTCCGCGATCGCGTTCGGTCAGGACGGCTCGTTCTCCTGGGAGGACCTCTCCGCCCGCTATCAGGCCGAGCTCGCGAACGGCTTCGGCAACCTCGCCTCTCGCACGACCGCGATGATCGAGAAGTACTTCGAGGGCGTCGTGCCGCCGGCGGCCGGGTACACGGACGCTGACCTCGCGATCCAGAAGATCGTCGCGGACGCCGCGACGAAGGCGGACGCCGCGATCGGCCAGTTCCGCATCGATGAGGCGATCTCCGCGATCTGGACCATCGTCGACGCGCTGAACGGGTACATCACGGAGAACGAGCCGTGGGCGCTCGCCCGCGACGAGGACCAGCGAGAGCGCCTGGGCACCGTGCTCTACACGTGCGCCGAGGGCCTGCGCGCGCTCGCCGTGCTGCTGTCGCCGGTCATGCCGCAGTCCACCGAGAAGCTGTGGATCGCGCTCGGTGCCGCGGAGACCCTCGGTCGTCTGCAGGACCAGCCCATCCGCGAGGCGGGAGCCTGGGGCCTGCTGAAGCCGGGCACGAGCGTCAACGGCCTCGCGCCGCTGTTCCCGCGCGTGGAGTCCACGGCCTGATATCCGGGGGCGGGACAGCATGGCGGAGACCTACGTGCGCGAACGCTCGGGCGACGGGCGCAAGGACCGGACGTATCCGGCGGCCCCGGAGCCGCTCGCGGTGCCCGTGTACGACAACCACGCGCATCTCGAGATCGCTGATGGTGAGCAGCCCTTGTCGCTCAAGACCCAGCTCGACCGGGCCGAGGCGGTCGGCATCGCGGGCGTCGTTCAGGCGTCCGGCGACATCGAGTCGTCCCGCTGGGCGGTGGAGGCCGCCGCCTCCGACCCCCGCGTCCTCGCCGCCGTGGCCATCCACCCGAACGACGCTCCGACCTACGCCGAGGAGGGCCGCCTCGACGAAGCCCTCGCGGTGATCGACGAACTCGCCGCCCATCCGCGCACTCGGGCCATCGGCGAGACGGGACTCGACTTCTTCCGCACCGAGCCGGAGCGCCGCGGTCCGCAGTTCGCCTCGTTCGAGGCGCACATCGCCCTCGCCAAGAAGCACGGCGTCGCGATGCAGATCCACGACCGGGATGCACATGACGCGGTGGTGGAGACGCTGACGCGGGTCGGCGCTCCCGAACGCACCGTGTTCCACTGCTTTTCGGGCGACGACGCGATGGCCCGCGTGTGCGCGGACGCCGGGTACTACCTGTCCTTCGCCGGGAACGTGACGTTCAAGAACGCGCAGAACCTGCGGGATGCCCTCAAGGTCACGCCGCTCGACCGTCTCCTCGTGGAGACGGATGCGCCGTTCCTCACGCCGGTGCCGTTGCGGGGCCGGCCGAACGCGCCTTACCTCGTGCCGATCACCGTGCGCTTCCTGGCCGCGGAGCTCGACCTGGATGTGGACGAGCTCTCCGCGCAGCTCGCCGAGAACACGCTGCGGGTCTACGGCTCGTTCGCCGACTGATCCTCCGGCTCGACGTCCTCCGGCCCCGTCTCGGCGACCGGCTTCGCGCTGACGATATGGGAGATCGGCTTCCACACGAGCAGCAGCGTGATCGCCGCCCCGCCGAATGCGAACCACCAGGGGGCCGTCAATCCCCAGGTCTGTGCGATGACGCCGCCGAGGGCCTGACCGACGACCATGCCACCGAAGACCCCGACCATGTTGACCGAAGCCACGCGCCCCTGGAGCGCGGCCGGGACGAGACGCTGCCGGACGGTCGTGGAGATCGTGCCCCACACGAAGGCATACGCGCCGAAGAAGAACATGATGACGAGGGCGACCGCGCCCGTGGTGGTCAGGGCGAACGCGAGGTGCATGAGCACCTCCAGCGAGAGGACGACGCGCATCAGGGTCGCGAAGGACACGTGCCGCTCCAGCCACCCGAAGCTCAGCGTCGCGAGGATCCCGCCCGCCGCGGAGGCGGTGGTGAGGGCGCCGTAGCCCACCGGCCCCATCTGCAGGTGCTCGGTGGCGTAGAGCACGAGCACACCCCAGGGGGCGGCCCAGGTCACGTTGAAGACGAGGATGATGAGCACGAGCATGCGCACCGGCGGGTTGCGCCACAGCCAGCGCAGACCCTCCGCGATGTCGGTGTGCACCGGCGGATGGGTGTCGACGTCCCGCGGCGGGACGGGGGTGCGCGCCATCCGGGAGACCAGGACGATCGCGAGCGTCACGCACAGCACCTCGACGAGGAACGGCCACGCGCTCCCGGCGGCGAAGAGGAACGCTCCCAGCGGCGGACCGGCGAACTGGTTCGCGACGAGGTAGCCCGCCTGCAGCCGCGCGTTCCCGATGCCCAGGTCGGCCGGTTTCACGAGCATGGGCAGCAGCGTGCTCCCTGCCGTGTCGACGAACACCTCCGCCGTGCCGTAGAGGAACGCCACGGCCAGCACGATCCCGATGTTGGCGGTGCCGGTCACGAGGAAGACGCAGAGCGCCGCGAGGACCACGGCCCGCGCCGCGTTGGCGGTCATGACGAGTCGACGGCGGTCGAACCGGTCGGCGATGGCCCCGGCGTGCAGCCCGAACAGCAGCCAGGGCAGGAACTGGAGGATGGCTCCGGCCGCCACGAGGATGGGCGACGACGTCAATGACGCGATGAGCAGGGGAGCGGCGGCCAAGGCCACGCCGTCGCCGACGTTGCTCGTCCACGACGACGCGAGCAGCCAGCGGAAGTCCCTGCCCAGGCGCCGCGGAGCGATCAGTTCACCGAGGGAGGGCATCCCCGAAGGATAGCGATGATCGCAGACATCGCCGAGGAACCCGCCCAGGATCCCGCCCCCCCGCTCCGGAGAACCTCCGTCATCCGGGAGAATGGGACCATGACCGTCACGTTGCTCGGGGCCACCGAGATCCGCCGCCTGGCCGCCGAGCTCGAAGTCACCCCCACCAAGAAGCTCGGGCAGAACTTCGTCGTCGACGCCAACACCGTCCGCAAGATCGTCCAGGCCGCCCGCGTGCAGCCGGGGGAGCGGGTGGTCGAGGTCGGCCCCGGACTCGGATCCCTGACGCTGGCGATCCTCGAGGCGGGCGCCGCGGTCACCGCGGTCGAGATCGACCACCGCCTCGCCGCTCGCCTGCCGCGGACCGCCGCGGAGCACGGCGTGCCGGAGGGGATGCTGACGGTGGTCGACGCCGACGCCCTCCGCGTGACCGAGCTGCCAGGGGAACCGACGGTGCTCGTCGCGAACCTGCCGTACAACGTGTCCGTGCCGGTCCTGCTGCATCTCCTCGAGACGTTCCCGTACCTGCAGCGCGGCGTCGTGATGGTACAGGCCGAGGTGGCCGAGCGCCTGGCCGCGAAGCCGGGGTCGAAGATCTACGGCTCGCCCAGCGTCAAGGCTGCCTGGTACGGCGAGTGGAAGCTCACCGGGAACGTCTCGCGACAGGTGTTCTGGCCGGTGCCGAACGTGGACAGCCTCCTCGTGGGATTCGACCGCTCCGAGGGGGAGCGCGGCTCGGACGAGGAGCGTCGCCGCACCTTCGCGATCGTCGATGCGGCCTTCAACCAGCGCCGCAAGATGCTGCGGCAGGCCTTGTCCGGGGTCTTCGGCAGCTCCGCCGCGGCGACGGAGGTGCTGACCGCCGCCGGGGTCGCGCCGACCGCCCGCGGCGAGGACCTCACGGTCGATGACTACCAGCGGATCGCCCACCACGCAACGGCGATCGAGGGATCCGGCGTCAGCGGCTAATCTGGCACGGTGACCGACTCCCCCCGCTTCCGCCCCGATGTCCCCGAGCTGCACCGCCCGTACGCTGCCGACGAGGGCCGCTACGGACGGTTCGCCTACCGTCAGGTCGGTTCCTCCGGCCTCTATCTGCCGCCGATCTCGCTCGGGCTCTGGTGGAACTTCGGCGACAACATCCCTCTCGACAATCAGCGCGCGCTCCTTCGCCACGCGTTCGACCACGGGATCACGCACTTCGACCTCGCGAACAACTACGGCCCGCCCTATGGCTCGGCCGAGAAGAACTTCGGCCGCATCTTCGCGGAGGACCTGCGGCCGTACCGCGACGAGCTGATCATCTCGTCCAAGGCCGGCTGGGACATGTGGCCCGGACCGTACGGCGACTACGCGAGCCGGAAGTACATCCTCGCGAGCGCCGAGCAGTCCCTCACCCGCATGGGGCTGGACTACGTCGACATCTTCTACTCGCACCGCGTCGACCCGGTCACCCCGATCGCCGAGACGGTCGGCGCTCTGGACACCCTGGTCCGCCAGGGCAAGGCGCTGTACGTCGGCATCTCCTCGTACAGCGCGGAGCGCACGGCCGAGGCCGTCGCCGTGGCGAAGGAGCTGGGAACGCCGCTCGTCATCCACCAGCCGGCGTACTCGATCCTCAACCGCTGGATCGAGGACGGCCTCACGCAGACGCTGGAGGAGTCGGGTCTCGGCGCCATCGCCTTCACCCCGCTCGCCCAGGGCCTCCTCACCGACAAGTACCTCGGCGACGGCACGGCCGAGCGCGCGCAGCAGCGCGGCTCGCTGCCGAAGGGCAAGCTGACCGACGAAGCGGTCGAGACGCTCCGTGCGCTGAACGAGGTCGCGCAGGGCCGGGGGCAGTCGCTCGCGCAGCTCGCACTGCAGTGGACTCTGCGCACACCGGTCGTCGCCTCGGCGCTCATCGGCGCGTCGCGCACGAAGCAGCTCGACGAGAACCTCGCCGCCCTCGACGGTCCCGCCTTCACCGACGAGGAGCTCCGCCGCATCGACGAGCTCGCCGGCGCCATCGACGTGAACCTGTGGGCGACCTCGTCGGACCTGTGACCCTGCCATGAGCCTCGCCGCGTCCTCCGGGTCCGTGCACGTGCGCGCGCCGGGGAAGATCAACGTCTACCTCGGCGTCGGCGGGCGCCACGACGACGGCTACCACGCGCTCGCGACGGTCTTCCAAGCGGTGTCGCTCTACGAGGACGTGATCGCCCGGGAGGCCGACGACTTCTCGATCACCGTGTCGGGGGTGGAGGACGACGGCTCGGTCCCGCTCGACGACCGGAACCTCGCGATGCGGGCGGCCAAACTGCTGGCCACGGCGACCGATCACCGCGGCGGCGTCGCGTTGCAGATCCGCAAGAGCGTTCCGGTGGCCGGTGGTATGGGTGGCGGCTCGGCGGACGCGGCGGCGGCCCTGGTCGCCTGCGACGCGCTGTGGGGTACGGGACTCTCGGCCGCGCGGTTGCACGACCTCGCCGCGCGGCTCGGTGCCGATGTCCCCTTCGCGCTGCATGGCGGCACGGCCGTCGGCACCGGCCGCGGGGATCAGCTGAACCCGGCTCTCGCCCGCGGCCGTTTCGACTGGCTTCTCGTGACGAGCGACGAGGGGCTGTCCACGCCCGCCGTCTACGCCCGGCTCGACGAGCTCCGGGAGGACGAGGGGGCGCTCGCCGACGACCCGCCGCTGTCCCTCGACGTGCCGATCCCGGTGCTGCAGGCGCTGCGCACCGGAGACGCCTGGCAGCTTGCCGACGCGCTCCACAACGACCTCCAGGCGGCCGCGCTCGACCTGCGACCGGATCTGGCGCAGACCATCGAACGCGGGGTCTCGGCCGGTGCGCTGCACGGTCTCGTGTCCGGGTCGGGGCCGACCGTGGCCCTCCTCTGCGCCGATCCCGAGTCCGCGCAGGCGGCGCAGACGGCGCTCCGCGAGGACGGTCTCGATCCGTTGCACGTGCACGGCGCCGTGCCGGGAGCCCGCATCATCGGCTGAACCCGCCCGATTCCCTCGCGGTCGACTGGCGAGGAGCGTGCGCGCGGTCGAGGTGCATCCCGCGGCTCATGGCAGACATAATGAAGTAGTCATGTGACCGTGCACACGCGAGGAGGCTGGATGTCCACGTCCTCCGAGCGTGCCCGCATGCCGAGCATCCGGGACGTCGCCCGCCTCGCCGGCGTCTCACACCAGACGGTCTCCCGCGTGCTCAACGACCATCCGAGCATCCGCCCCGAGACCAAAGCGAAGGTGCTCGACGCGATCGCCGTGCTCGACTACCGACCCAACCTCGCGGCGCGGGCGCTCGTGACGAGCAAGTCGAACATGCTCGGGATCCTCTCCGCGACGATCGGCGAGTTCGGGCCGACGTCCTCCATCGCGGGGATCGAGGATGCGGCGCGGGAGGAGGGCTACTCGGTCTCCACGCTCAACCTCCCAGCGACCACCCCGGAGGCGATCGGCAATGCCGTGCGGCAGCTCGAACGCGAGCAGGTCGACGGCATCGTGGTGCTCGCGCCGCAGGTTCGCGTCTTCCATGTCCTGCGCGGCATGAACGTCACGATGCCGTTCGTCACCCTGCAGACGGCGTCCGGATCCGACGGCGTGAGCCTGTCGGCGGACCAGGTCGCAGGCGCGAAGGCGGCGACGGAGCACCTGATCGCCCTGGGGCACAGTGACATCCTCCATCTCGCCGGACCGCAGGACTGGATCGAGGCGGAGTCCCGGATGCGTGGGTATCTCGACGCCCTCCGCGACGCCGATCTGCCGACGTTCCCCCCGATCCGTGGTGACTGGACCGCGGACTTCGGATACTTCGCGGGCAAGGAACTCTCCCTCCGGCGCGATTTCACGGCGGTGTTCGCGGCGAACGACCTCATGGCGATCGGACTCCTGCACGGCTTCCGGGACGCCGGTGTGCGCGTCCCGCACGATGTGAGCGTGATCGGCTTCGACGACATCCCGGTCGCGGCGCACGTGGCACCGACGCTGAGCACCGTGCATCAGGACTTCCCCGAGCTCGGGCGGCGCGCCGTCCGGATCCTCCTCGCCGAGATCCGTGGGGAGAAGACCCCCGCCTTCGGTCCGCTGCAGACTCTCGTGCGGGCTCGCGAATCCGCTGCATCACGGTAGCGACACGAAAACACGCCGCGGACTTGACACCGCTCCCGCGGAAGACGACGATATACCGATGTGAACGGTCACATCGAAGGTGACCGCACGTCGCGAGGAAGATCCGTGAGCACCACAGCAACGTTGCCGACCGTGTCAGGCCCGATCCTGGAGATGCGCCGCATCACCAAGGAGTTCCCCGGAGTCAAGGCGCTCGCCGACGTCTCGATCACCGTCCGTGCCGGCGAGATCCATGCGATCTGCGGCGAGAACGGTGCCGGGAAGTCGACGCTGATGAAGGTCCTCTCGGGGGTGTACCCGTACGGCACCTACGACGGCGAGATCCTCCTGTACGGCGAAGAGCAGCGCTTCAGGGACATCGCGGCCAGCGAGCAGGCCGGCATCGTCATCATCCATCAGGAGCTCGCCCTCATCCCGGAGCTCTCCGTCACGGAGAACATCTTCCTGGGCAACGAGATCCGTCGCTTCGGGCGCATCGACTGGCAGGCGCAGAAGGAGCGCACGATCGAGCTGCTCGCCCGCGTCGGCCTGGACGAAGACCCCGATGTGCCGATCAAGACGCTCGGCGTCGGCAAGCAGCAGCTCATCGAGATCGCCAAGGCACTCAACAAGGACGTCAAGCTGCTCATCCTCGACGAGCCCACCGCGGCGCTCAACGAGAACGACTCGCAGCACCTCCTCGACCTGATCCTGGGCCTCAAGGCCAAGGGGATCGCGTCGATCATGATCAGCCACAAGCTCAACGAGATCGAGCAGATCGCCGACGAGATCACGATCATCCGCGACGGTCGCACGGTCGAGACGCTGGACATCTCCCGCGGGGAGATCAATGAGGACCGCATCATCCGCGGCATGGTCGGCCGATCGCTGGAGAGTCGCTACCCCGACCGCACGCCCGAGATCGGCGAGGTCTTCTTCGAGGTCAAGGACTGGTGGGTGCAGCACCCCACCGTGCCGGAGCGCATGGTCGTGAAGGGGTCGAACATCAACGTCCGGCGTGGCGAGGTGGTCGGCATCGCCGGCCTCATGGGCGCCGGCCGCACCGAGCTGGCGATGAGCATCTTCGGCCGCTCCTACGGCACGTTCCTCTCCGGCACCCTCGTCAAGGACGGCCAGGAGATCGAGCTCCCCGACGTGGCAGCCGCGATCAAGCACGGGCTCGCGTACGTGAGCGAGGACCGCAAGGTGCTCGGGCTCAACCTGCTCGACACCATCAAGCGGTCCATCGTCGCGGCGAAGCTCTCCAAGATCGCGCACAACGGCGTCGTCGACTCCCGCGAGGAGTTCTCGGTGGCGGAGCGCTATCGCAAGGCGCTGCGCATCAAGACCCCTTCGGTCGAGGAGGGCGTCGGCAAGCTGTCCGGCGGCAACCAGCAGAAGGTCGTGCTGGCGAAATGGATGTTCACCGACCCCGATCTGCTGATCCTCGACGAGCCCACCCGCGGCATCGACGTCGGGGCCAAGTACGAGATCTACGCGATCATCAACGAGCTCGCCGCGCAGGGCAAGGGCGTGATCGTCATCTCCAGTGAGCTGCCCGAGCTCCTCGGCATCTCCGACCGCATCTACACCGTGTTCGAAGGCCGGGTCACCGACTGCATCCCGGCCGACCAGGCGACCCCCGAGGACCTCATGCGCAGCATGACCTCCGCGACCCAGAAAGCAACCGCATGACCACCGACTCGACCACCGCGAAGCGCGGCTTCCACTTCAAGGACATCACGAAGATGTTCGGGGGCGGCGGCACCTCCACGCTCCGCCAGTTCGGCATCCTCGGCAGCCTGATCGTCATCATCCTGCTGTTCGAGATCCTGACGGTGCTGCGGAACCCGGCGGGTGCCACGCTCACGCCGGGGAACCTGATCAACGTCATCAACCAGTACTCGTTCATCCTGATCCTGGCGATCGGCATGGTGATGGTCATCATCATGGGGCACATCGACCTGTCTGTGGGCTCGGTGGCGGCGTTCACTGGGATCATCGTGGCGAAGTCGATGGCGGACTGGCAGCTCGCCTGGCCGCTGGCGATCCTCCTCGGACTCGGGGTCGGCGTGCTGGTCGGCGCCTGGCAGGGATTCTGGGTGGCCTACGTCGGAGTGCCGGCATTCATCGTGACGCTGGCGGGCATGCTGTTCTTCCGCGGCGCGCAGCAGTTCATCGGTGATGCGCAGACCATTCCCGTGCCCAAGGGCTTCCAGTACATCGGCACCGGCTACCTGCCGGAGATCGCGCTGCCGCTGCCCTTCAACGTGCCGACCATGATCCTGGCGCTGCTCGGCGTGGCCTGGCTGGTCTTCTGGGAGATCCGCACGCGTCGTGTGCAGCACAAGATGGGCTCGGAGAGCGCACCCGTGTGGGTGAGCGCCGTGAAGGTGACGCTGCTGTCGATCGTGGTCCTCGCCGCCGGCTGGATGTTCGCCACCGGTCGCCCCGGCACGAGCTTCCCTGTTCCCGGCCTCATCCTGCTCGCCCTCGTCATCATCTACTCGTTCATCACGAGCAACACGGTCTTCGGTCGCCACATCTACGCGGTCGGCGGCAACCGTCAGGCCGCGCGACTGTCGGGCGTGAAGGACCGCTGGGTCGACTTCTTCGTCATGATGAACATGTCGGTCCTCGCCGCTCTCGCCGGCATGATCTTCGTCGCCCGCTCCCAGGCTTCCGGCCCGAACGACGGCACCGGCTGGGAACTCGACGCGATCGCCTCGGTGTTCATCGGCGGCGCGGCGGTGTCCGGCGGTATCGGCACCGTGATCGGCTCGATCATCGGTGGTCTCGTCATGGCGTTCCTCAACAACGGCCTCGCCCTGCTCGGCCAGGGTGCCGACGTCGTCGCCATGATCAAGGGTCTCGTGCTCCTCTTCGCGGTCGGTATCGACGTGTGGAACAAGCAGCAGGGTCGGCCGTCGATCATCGGCTTCCTCACGCGCCGCTTCGGCCGCAAGCAGGACCCCATGACCGACACGTTCGATCCGACCAAGGCCAACTACCCCACCAGCCAGAAGTACGAAGCCCCCGCCGTCGAGGAGACGCGCGGAAAGTAAGGGTCGAGTCGCGCACCGCAGAGGCGACGCGGCCCACGCACACCACAGAGAAAGAGATCACATGAAGAAGATTCTTCTGTCGGCGACAGCGCTTGTCGTCGCAGGCGCTTTCGCCCTCACCGGCTGCTCCTCGCAGCGGGGCGGGGACACCGGCTCGGGCTCGGGCGAGGAGGAGTCCTCGGGCTTCGCCGCCGACGCCACGATCGGTGTCGCCCTGCCCGACAAGACCAGTGAGAACTGGGTCCTCGCGGGCAAGCTGTTCACCGACGGGCTGGAGGAGGCCGGGTTCAAGGCCGACGTGCAGTACGCGCCGGCCAGCAACACGGTCGCGGAGCAGCAGAACCAGATCCAGGCCATGGTGTCGAACGGCGCCAAGGTCATCATCATCGGCGCGAAGGACGGCAAGCAGCTCGCCACGCAGGTGCAGGCCGCCAAGGATGCCGGCGCCTACGTCATCGCGTACGACCGTCTGATCGAGAACACCGAGGCCGTCGACTACTACGTCGCCTTCGACAACTTCAAGGTCGGTCAGCTTCAGGGTCAGGCGCTCCTCGACGGGCTCGCCGAGCGCGCGGGTCACGAGGCGCCGTACAACATCGAGCTCTTCTCGGGCTCGCCGGACGACGCCAACTCCGCGGTGTTCTTCGACGGCGCCATGGATGTGCTGCAGCCGAAGATCGACGACGGGACGCTGAAGGTCGTGTCGGGCCAGACCGAGATCGCCCAGACCGCGACCGAGGGGTGGCTGGCGGAGAACGCGCAGAACCGCATGGACACGCTGCTCACCGGCTCGTACAGCGGCGACACGGTCCTGGACGGCGTACTCTCGCCCAACGACACGCTCGCCCGCGCCATCATCACCTCGGTGCAGCAGGCCGGCAAGCCGGTCCCGGTCGTCACGGGTCAGGACTCCGAGGTCGAGTCGGTGAAGTCGATCATGGAGGGCGTCCAGTACTCCACGATCAACAAGGACACCACGCTCCTCGTCGAGCAGTCGATCAAGATGGTCGGCCAGCTCCAGAAGGGCGAGGAGGTCGACGTGAACGACACCGAGCAGTACGACAACGGCGAGAAGATCGTCCCGTCCTACCTGCTCGACCCGATCATCGTGACGAAGGAGAACGCGGCCGAGGCCTACGCCAACGTCCCAAGCCTCCTCGAGATCGTGAAGTCGTACGAGTAAGAAGAAGCGAGACCGTCCGCGTCCCCCGCGGACGTCCGACACGACGAGCCGTCCGGACCTTCGGGTCCGGGCGGCTCGTCGCCGTTGTCAGGGCTCGGCCGCCTCCTGCCGTCAGCTCACGGAGCGGAGGCGTCGTGTCATCAGACCGAGGGCGAGGGCCGTCGTCGTCAGGGCGGCGGCGACCGTGACGGGGGAGAGGGGGTCCGCGCCGTTCGCGAGCGTCCACGCGGCGCACGCCGGTCCGATCACGGCGCCGAGGTTCAGTGCAGCCGTCGCGTACGACCCTCCCATGGTCGGGGCGCCGGCGGCGGTGGAGAGCACGAGGGCGACCAGGGTGCTCCCGACGCCGAACGAGAGCGTGCCCTGCACGAAGACGAGGATCAGCAGCGCGACGGGCTGGCATGCGACCGCCGCGAGGAGGATCCAGCCGCCCAGGAGCAGCGGCGCGCCGACCGCGAGCAGCGACCCGGTGTGATGATCGGAGAATCGACCCGCGATGGTCACACCGAGAAACGAGCCGAGACCGAACAGGACCAGGGCGAGGGGGACCGCAGCTCGGGGGAGACCGGCGATCTCGGTGACGATCGGCGCGAGGAAGGTGAAGACCGCGAACGTCCCCGCGTTCACCAGGGCCGCCAGGGTCATCGCGAGGGCGAGGCGGGGTGTCCCCAGGAGCGCGAGCTCGGTACGCAGGGACGGAGTGTTTCGGAGGAACGGTGCCGGGGTGGGCGCCGTCACGGGCGGCGACGTGGTCGCGCCGAGCCTCGTGTGCTGGATCGTCTTCGGCACGCCGCGGAGGATTCCGACCAGCGCGGGGAGACAGAGCAGTGCCACCGCGGCGAACGTCGCCCGCCAGCTCAGCGCGCTGCCGAGGACGGCACCCGCAGGGACGCCGGTGATCGTCGCGATGGTCGTCCCGGAGAGCAGCACCGCGAGCGCCCGCCCCGTGCGCTCGCGGGGGACGAGGAGGGTCGCCGTGCGCAGGGCGACGGCGAGGAAGCCCGCATTCGCGAGGGCGCTGAGCACCCGCGTGGCGAGCAGGAGCTCGAACACGGAGGTCATCGCGCCGACGACATGGCACACGGCGAAGAGCGCGAGGCAGCCGACGAGCGTGCGTCGCAGTGGCCAGCCGCGCGCGAACGCGGCCATGGCGGGCGCGCCGATGACCATGCCGACGGCGAAGGCGGAGGTGAGGAGGCCGGCCGAACCGACCGGGACGTCGAGCTCATGCGAGATCGCGGGGACGAGTCCCGCGAGCATGAACTCCGAGGTGCCCATGACGAAGACCGCCAGGGCAAGGGCATAGAGAGGGAAAGGCATCGAGTGCTCCGAGGTGAGAGGGGAGAGGTGTGCTTCTCGTCACCACGGTCAGCGCCCGGGTCACCGGCGCGTGTCCGCCGAAAGGGCGAACGAAGGGATCAGTGGTTCACGGGGCTGACGGTGTGACCGGCAGCCCCCGACCTGTCTGATTCGGGGCTCGACATGCCCTCCACTCTAGGGCTGTCGGTGGGAGACCAGGAGGGTTCTTGCGCGAAGGTCACGGTGTGCGGAGGCGGCGGTCGGTCGATGGAGGTCCGGCCGGTGGGGCTCGTCCATTCCAGAACACCGCCTGGCCCCTGCTTGACGTGCCAGGGGGAGTGGTGCTTGAGCATGTGATGCCGGCGGCAAAAGGTCGCGAGGTCGTCGTGCACGGTCTCTCCGCCGAGCGCCGCGTCGTGATTGTGGTCGAGGTCGCACTTCCGCGGCGTGAGGCCGCAGCCGGGGAAGCGGCATCGTTGATCGCGGGCCCGCAGATGCCGGCGGAGACCCTCGCCCGGGCGGTATCGGTCGACGGCCAGCAGTGCGCCGCTGATCGGATGGGTGAGCACCCGATCCCAGCCGCTCGCCGCGCCGGCCAGTCGGCGAGCCGTGACCGGGTCGATCGGGATCACCCCGTCCAGCTCCGCGGGGAGGATCGGGGTGCCGTCCGCTGCCTCCTTCCGCTCGCCGTGCATCAGCGTCAGCACCGGCACCGTGACCTCGACGCGCGCCCGAAGCTCCGAGAGCAGTCCTTCTTCCGTGTCGTGCCCGGCCGGAGCGCCCGTCAGGACGAGGTCGGTCAGCAGATCGGCGCGGAGCTGATCCACGGTCCTATCGTCGAGGGCGCTCTCCTCCGTCTCCCGACGACGAGCCCGCGCGTTCTCCTCCCGCACGGCATGCGCCATCTGGGAGAGCCGGTCGTACATGCCGTGCACGAGGGCAGCCGGTCCACGCGCACCGAGCTCAGCCATGCCGTCATCCAGATCGGTCACCCAAACCCGGCGCAGCTCCCTGGCGTCGCGGTGTCGCTCGACGAGCGAGCGTTCCTGGAAGCGATCGGCCAGTCGGCGCACGAGTCGGCGTATCCGGTTCGGAGACTCCGCAGCGGCCACCTCGATCGCCTCCGTCGCGAAGCGCGAGCGGTCGTCCGGGTCATCGAGATGAGCACCCGCCGCCACGATCAGCCGCGCGTGTGCGGCGCTGATCCGCCCGGCGCCCTGGGCCTCCCAGACGGCGGGGAACCGCTCGACCAGCCAGGAGGCATGGGACATCCGCCGCTCGATCGTGCGGTCGCTGACCCGCTGTGCCGCTCCGATCTCCGCGGCGACCGTGCGGATCGCCATGTCGCCGCCGTCCGGATGCCGGGCCTGGCGGGCGATCTCCACCGCAAGGCGCCCCGCCATCGCGAGAAGCCCGTCGCGAGCCGCGTGCATGCTGCTCAGTGTCTTCTCCGCCGCTTCCAGCCCCGCCACCAGATCGGCGAGCGTCGCCATCTGGGAGTCGGTCGCATCGAGCAGTGCGGGCATGACGTCAGTCCAGCACCGACCACCGACATTCGAACGAAGCTTCGAAGGAATCTGGCCGAAAGTCGTATCACGAAAGGATAACGACCGTGGTTGACTGGCTCCGTGCTCCTGAACGTCATCGAAGCCGGGGAGGGCGACCGCGTCGCCGTGCTGCTGCACGGCATGATGGGGTCCGCCGAGAGCTGGCACCGTGTGGTCCCGCTGCTCGTGGAGCGCGGCTTCCGCGTCCTCGCGCTCGATCTGCCCGGCCACGGCCTCTCGCCGCGTGATCCGGAGCTCACGATCGAGACGGCGGCCGACGCCGTCGTCGAGACCCTCGCGCGGCACCGCCGCACCACGGAAGCGGCCCGCGTCACCGAGGACCACGCCCCGCTCGCCGTCGCCGTCGGGCACTCGTTCGGGGCCACGGTGCTCGCCGCCGCCGCTCCCCGCCTCGACCCCGGCCTCGCGGTCTACGTCGACGCGCCGCTCGCCCTCCAGGGCCACAACGATCGTGCTGCCCTCGTGTCGCAGTACGAGCACGACCGCCGCGCACGGATGTCGCCGGTTGAGCTCCGCCGCCTGCGCCCGTTCTACTCGATGGATGACGCCACGGTCGAGGCGCGGGCGGCCGAGCGGTTCGACCCGCCGACGGCGGCCTCGGTCTCCTGCGGTGCCGACGGCCATTGGACCGCCGCGCCCGGCTCCATCGTCGTCCGCGCGGAGCCCAGCGCCTGGGTCACCGACGAAGATGCCCGGCGGTTCGAGCATGGCGGGGTGACGGTGCGCAGCATCCCCGGCGCCGCCCACACCGTCTGGTACAGCCACTTCGAGGTCTTCACCGCCGCACTACCGGAACTCTTCGCCCCGTCCCTCGTCTGACCGGGCGACCGTCCGGCGCGGCTACCCTGGAGAGGACATGGCACATCTTCTCGGGGCCGAAGCCCTGCACCTCGAATACCCGACCCGCGTCGTCTTCGACGCCGTGACCCTCGGCATCGAGGAGGGCGACCGCATCGGCATCGTCGGCCGCAACGGCGACGGCAAGTCGAGCCTCCTCGGCATGCTCGCCGGAACGAAGGAACCGGACTCGGGGCGGGTGACGGTTCGCGGCGGCACCCGCATCGGCGTACTCGACCAGGCCGACACACTCCCCGACGACATCACGATCGGTGCCGCCGTCGTCGGAGACATGGCCGAGCACGAGTGGGCAGGCGACGCCCGGGTGCGCGATGTGATCGAGGGGCTGCTGACCGACCTGCCGTGGGACGCGCAGATCGGCTCCCTCTCCGGCGGTCAGCGCCGCCGTGTATCGCTCGCGAAGCTGCTCGCCGGCGACTGGGACGTCATCGCTCTCGATGAGCCGACGAACCACCTCGACGTCGAGGCGATCACGTGGCTCGCCGGGCACCTCAAGAAGCGCTGGCCCGCGAACGCCGGCGCTCTCCTCGTCGTGACTCACGACCGGTGGTTTCTCGACGAGATCTGCACCGAGACGTGGGAGGTGCACGATCGCATCGTCGAGCCCTTCGAGGGCGGCTACGCGGCCTACATCCTGCAACGGGTGGAGCGCGACCGGATGGCTGCGGCGACCGAGGCGAAGCGGCAGAACCTCGCGCGCAAGGAGCTCGCCTGGCTGCGCCGCGGCGCCCCGGCCCGCACGAGCAAGCCGAAGTTCCGCATCGACGCCGCCAACGAGCTCATCGCCGACGTGCCGGAGATCCGGGACAAGGTCTCGCTGCAGTCCCTCGCCGTCTCCCGGCTCGGCAAGGACGTCGTCGATCTGCTCGATGTGGGGGTCACGTACCCTTCGACAGGCTCAGGGGGCCAGGCAGGCTCAGGGGCCGGCGGGAAGACCGTGCTGAAAGACGTGGAGTGGCGGATCGCCCCGGGCGAGCGCACGGGCATCCTCGGCGTGAACGGTGCCGGGAAGTCGACCCTCCTCGGGCTCATCTCCGGCACGATCGAGCCGACGGAGGGCCGGATCAAGCGGGGCAAGACCGTGCAGGTGCGCACGCTCACGCAGCGCCTCGACGAACTCCTCCCGCACTGGAACGACCCCGTGCGCGTGGTCATCTCCGGTCTGCGCACCTCGTACACGCTCGGTGCGGGGTCGAAGGCGCAGGACCTCACCCCCGGGCAGCTGCTCGAGCGGCTCGGATTCTCGTCCGCCCAGCTCTCGACTCCGGTGAAGGACCTCTCCGGTGGCCAGCAGCGTCGGCTGCAACTGCTGCTCGTGCTGCTCGACCAGCCGAACGTGCTCATCCTCGACGAGCCCACGAACGACATGGACACCGACATGCTCGCCGCGATCGAGGACCTCCTCGACTCCTGGTCGGGCACGCTCCTCGTCGTGAGCCACGACCGGTACTTCCTGGAGCGGGTGACGGATCAGCAGTACGCAATCCTTCCCGGTCCGGACGGCGCGGGGCGCCTGCGGCATCT
The DNA here is from genome assembly GCF_008271365.1 of Microbacterium sp. 1S1. Classification (NCBI taxonomy): domain Bacteria; kingdom Bacillati; phylum Actinomycetota; class Actinomycetes; order Micrococcales; family Microbacteriaceae; genus Microbacterium; species Microbacterium sp. 1S1. The sequence continues at coordinate 3,302,549 of NZ_CP043430.1, read as the reverse complement.
CCCCGGCGGCGTCGACGAGTACCTTCGTCTGCGGCAGCGCGTCGAGAGTGTCCCGGCGACCTCGACGGCGGCGTCGGCCCCCGCAGCGGGCGGTCTCGACGGCGCGGCTCTTCGCGCGGCGCAGAAGGAGGCGGCCGCCCTGGAACGGCGCATCCAGAAGCTCACGCAGCAGGTCGACACAGCCAAGCACGCCCTCGCCGACCACGACCAGTCCGACTACGAGGGCCTCGGCGAGCGGATGAAGGCGATCACGGCGCAGGAGGCCGAAATCGAGGAGCTGGAGCTGCGCTGGTTCGAACTCACGGAGCAGATCGGCTGACGGAGGAATATCCTTCTCCCACGACTGTTGGGAGTAGCGATGGAAGGCCTTGAAGTAACCGTCCTGCTCGGACTCACGATCCTCGTCGGAACCCTGATCGCCCCGCGCGTGCGTCTCGCGCTGCCCCTCGTCCTCGTCATCCTCGGCCTGCTGTTGGGGTTCATCCCGCCGTTGCGCGAGGTCCAGCTGCCGCCGGAGACGGTCCTGCTGCTGTTCCTCCCGGTGATGCTGTTCTGGGAGAGTCTCACCACGTCGCTGCGGTCGATCCGCCGTGACTTCCGCTACATCGTGCCGATGAGCACCCTCCTCGTCGTCGCCTCCGCGTTCGCGGTTGCCGGCATCGGGGTGCTGTTCGGCATGCCCTGGGAGATCGCGCTCATCCTGGGTGCCGCGGTCGCGCCGCCCGATGCCACGGCCGTCGCCGCCCTCGGACGGCTGCTGCCGCGCCGGATGTTCATGAAGCTGAAGGCGGAGAGTCTGACCAACGACGGCACCGCGCTCGTTCTCTACGCCATCGCGGTGTCGCTCGCCCTGGGCGGCCAGGTGACGCCGCTCTCGGTCACGTGGGACGTGTTGGTGTCGTACGTGGGCGGGATCGCTGCAGGCATCGCCGTCGCGTCCCTGGCCACACTGCTGCTCCGACGGATGTCCTCGACCATCGTGATCAATGTCACGCTGCTGCTCGTGCCGTTCTCGGCGTTCCTGGTCGCCGAACTGGTCCACGCGTCCGGCGTGCTCGCCGTGGTCGTCGCCGGGCTCATCGTCGCCTGGGTCTCGCCGCGCGTGACGACGGCGGCCTCGCGCCGCCAGGCCGACGCCGCCTGGCCGTTCGGTGTCTTCCTCCTCAACGGGGCGCTGTTCGTGCTCATCGGCCTCGAGGTGCAGTTCGTCGCGCATGAGATCTCCGCCGCCGCGATCGGCCGCCTGGTGCTCGTCACGCTCGCCGTCTGGGTGACGCTGTTCGCGGTGCGGTACGTGTTCCAACTGCTCAACGCCCTCTTCCAGCGCCGTCCCGCGGAACGCCCCCCGCGTGGCGCCCGGTCCCGGGCGCGTCTCGTCTCCACGGTCGCCGGCATGCGCGGCGCCGTGTCCCTCGCGATCGCGCTCTCCGTGCCGGCGGGTGTCTCCGAAGGAAGCGTCGTGGGCGGTCGCGACGAGATCGTCTTCGTCACCGCCGGGGTGATCCTGCTCAGCCTCCTCGTCCAGGCGCCCCTCCTGCCGGCGCTCGTGCGCTGGGCGCGGTTCCCCGTCGATCACGCCGAGGACGAGGAGTACGAGCTCGCCGAGCGTGCGATCTCGGGAGCCGCCCTGGCCGCACTCGACGACCTCGCGGCCGAACACGGCATCGGTCAGGAGGTGCGCGACCGTGTCCGCGCCGAGGGCTACCAGGCGTTGGAGTTCGCGAACGCGCGGACGCTCGCGCGCGAACAGGCGCGCATCGACGCGGAGGCCGACGCTCTGGACGAGATGCTCGGCCAGCCGGACCCGTACGGGACCGGGGGAGAGACGCGCGGCGACGACGGAGCGGGCGACATCGCCGTGTCGGCAGGGACCGCCCCCGACCCCGAGGCGACGGACGGCACGACGCTGCAGATGATCGCGACGTCCGCCGACGTCGACCTCGCCCAGCGCTCGCCGCTCGTGCGGCACGAGGAGCACACCCGCCTCAAGCTGGCGCTGCTCGACCGCAAGCGCGAGGTGCTGCTCGGGCTCCGCGGCGCGGGCACCGTGGACGACATGGTCGTGCGCCGCATCTCCGCCCGTCTCGACCTCGAACAGGTGCGGCTGCAGGGCATCGAAGAGCTCGACTGACCCACTTCCCGCGCGGCTGTGACGCCGTGTGACATCCCGATTCCGCGACAACGCGGCCTCCTGCCTAACGTTGTCGAGTCCCGCCAGGAAGGAACCCCTCATCATGTCCCGCCGCACCACCTCTGCCCTCGCCGCGCTCGCCGCGGTCCCGCTGTTTGTCGCCCTTGCCGGGTGCGCTACCTCGTCCGACGCGGGCTCCGGCGACGGCGGTTCCGAGAACGAGACCGTCAAGATCGGTGTCGTCGGGAAGGGGGACGCGCAGTGGGCGCCCTTCGTCGAGGCCGCCGCCGACGAGGGCATCACGGTCGAGCTCGTCGACTTCGGGTCCTACGAGCAGCCGAACCCGGCGCTGACCGAGGGGGAGATCGACCTCAACCAGTTCCAGCACATCGTGTACCTCGCGGAGTACAACAACGCC